>PLTD01000218.1 GCA_003165335.1 Rhodospirillales bacterium
TTATACATCGCGCCGAAATGGACCGGGCCATAGGTGACGCGATATTTCAGGGCGTCGTCCCATCGGGTGTCCTGGGTGTCGCCGCCGCCAGCCATCAGGCCGTTATAGCCGATGAAGGAAAAGGAATAGGCGCCGCCGGCCGGATCATACGTGAGCATCGCATCGGTACCGAGCGCGCGCTGACGACCGAAGGTCAGCGTGCCGAACTCCGCGGACGATACACCGCCATAAAGTTCGTCGTCGAAGGGTTGGCCCGCCCGCGCGCCATCGCCGGCAAAGGAATAGCTGCTCCTGGGGAGACCATTATCGCGGATGTTGGTGGCTGCCAGGTTGGCGAGCTGGGCGGACTGCGGATTGATGCCGGTCGAAGCGTTGAACACAACCGACCAGTCGGGCAGAAACTCCTCCCGGGCCTTGAGGCCCAGACCCGTCTGCGACAGGTTGTTGGGCGCAATCAGCAATCGTGAGTGGTTGCCGTTTCGGTTAACCAGTGATTCGCCTTCGTAGTTGTTGCCGTTCTCCGGTATGCCGTGGCTCACCCAGCCCACCCCGAGGTCATAGGTGCCGTACAGGGTGATACCTCGCCAAGTCAGCGGGCAATCGCTGAAGAAGACCTCCTGCGCACTCGCGCAGGGTGCGAAGGTGCCAGGGGCAGCCGGAGCCGGGACGGTAGGAAGTTCAGCGTGCGCGGCATGATTCAAAACGAATGTTGAAGCAAGCGCTCCAATGGCGCGCCACCTGACAGACCGCATCGTACTTGCCCTTGGGAGAAGCTGTTATAAAAACAAAAATACGTTATATCCAGTTAGATATTACGTATTTTACAGCTGAGCAAGCGTTGCGGCGGGCACTTTGTCCCGGCGAGCATTGTCAAAGGAACGAGGCGGCTAAGATAATAGACGATGCAACCGATATCGAAGGCCGCCATCAGTTTCCGCGTGACATCATTTGCCAGGCCATATGGCCCTATTGTCGACTTGCCCTGAATTATCGAGGAGTTGGGGGCGGAACGGGGCTCAGAGGCCATCACCGCTTGAAACGAAGTCACCGCTCCAGAGTGACGGCAAACCACACCCTGCACTTGTAGGGAAAACAGCGATCCCTTCGCAACAACTACCCGACGCTGTCGGCCGTCTTCTTGATGAACAGCAACCGTTATCCGTTCCTCTCATCTGGGTCATCCAGTTGGCTGATTGTAAGCGGCGTTTTCATTATCGGATTTCTGGTCAGGCATTCTTTCAAGCTGAAACACTCCGGTCGCGCGGCGCTGTTCGAGTTCAGAGCCATATTAACGCAGGCGTTATCCATTTTTCGGCTGCGTCGGGTGACTTGGCTGCTATATACGCCCAAGGCGAAGGTCGTGGCGAAGATACGACAGCTAATTTGAGAACATTAAGTCGCCGCTTGGAAAAAAGGGAAGGAACACCGTGATGCTCGATCTCTCTGTCGATGAGGTGCTGACAACGACCCGCACCGTGCGCAAACGCCTGGACCTCAGCCGTCCGGTCCCGCGCTCTCTGGTCGAGACCTGCTTCGATCTCGCACTCCAAGCGCCTAATGGTTCCAACAACCAGGCTTTCGAATTCGTGATTGTCGAAGATAGGGCGATGCGGGCCAAGGTTGCGGACATCTATCGTGCCGGGATGCAGCATTTCGTCGATATGATCACCAAGGATCCATCGATCTATGGAACCCACGATGTCGGCCGTTCGCACCGTCGAGAGCAAATGAGCGAATCGACTGCCTTTCTCAACGACCACATGCATGAAGTTCCACTGTTGGTCATTCCGACACTGCTCGGGCGGATGGAGGGCCAGAACAGTTTCTATCAGGCCAGCCTCTGGGGATCTGTCTGGCCTGTGACCTGGAACTTTATGCTGGCGGCTCGCTCGCGTGGGCTGGGCACGGCACTGACGACAGTCCATCTGTGGCGCGAACGCGAAATGGCGGATCTGTTGGGCATTCCTTTCGAGAGATATACCCAGGTCGGCCTTATACCGGTTGCCTATACTTTAGGGACCGATTTCAAGCGAGGTCAGCGCGTGCCGGCCAGTGAGGTTATGCATTGGGACCGCTGGTAGTCGAGCCCGGCACCGTCTAGAAAGTTTCAACGAATTCGACCCCATGGGAGCCTCAGAATGACGACAGCCCGCGACCTCGCCAAAGCTTCGCTCGAAGCGGTAAAGGCCCGTAATAAAGAGGCGTGGGTGGCGCTCTATGAGGAGGACGGAATGGTGCAGGACCCGGTGGGCGTCTCTCGCTTCGACGCGACCGGCAAAGGCCATCAAGGTCGAAACGCGATTGCCGCCTTCTGGGACGTATTTATGGCGAACCAGGAATCCTTCGATTACACGATTCACCATACAGCGATCGGCGGCGACGAAGTGGCGGCTTATGCCACACTGCATATCGCCCTGAAGGGTGGCGTCAAATTCGATGTGCCGGTGCTCAACGTCTACAAGATGTCGCCCAACGGCAAGTTGGCTTCCTTGCGTTCCTTTTGGGAAGGCGGCTGATCCGTCGCGGCCTAGCAACGCGAGTCGGCTGATCGCCTTTCGCTTTCCCGTTCAGCCCGATCTATTCCCGCATTTTCCGCCCGAGCGCCTGCCAGCGGGCTGATAGATCGTCTTCGGTCAGGGCATCGGTCGCCTTGCTGACCGCGTGCAGGATGGGCGTGCCGATATCGACATCCTTGGCCAATGTGCTGGCCAGCTTCAGGTCCTTGCGCAGGATGGCGAGCAGCCGTCGTGTGACATCCGGGTCATCGGAATTTGCCAATAACAGGTCGCGATAGGCGCCATAATTCCCCGAGGCGAAGTTTCGCCCGGAACTTACCTCCATTACGCCGGTCAGGAACGGCAGATCGATGCCTAGCCGGGCGGCGAGATGCGCCGCCTCGTTCATCAGCAGCATATTCGCCACGCCCAGAATGTTATTGACGATCTTAACGCCGGCAGCACTTCCGACCGGGCCGCAGCGAAAGACCGGCCGACCAAGTGCGTCCAAGACAGGTTGCAGTTTGGCAAAAACCTCATCTGAGCCCGACGCCATAATGCTCATCGTTGCATCGGCAGCCCGAACCGGGCCGCCGCTGACAGGGGCATCGACGACGACGGCATTCTTCGTTCCAAGCGCTGCAGCCGCTTCGCCGATCGTGCGGGGAAGAACTGAGCTCATGATGGCGACATAAGGCGCATGCTCAGGGTCGATCGATAACAATAAGCCGTCCGGCCCTACTGTCACGTCCGCAACCTCGGCATCGTTTCCGACCATGACAATGATCAGGTCGCTCTGGGCGAGATCGCCTGCCCGCGCACTGGCGGCGACACCCTTCGCGCGAAAGGGTTTGAGTGCTTCTTCCCGAATGTCGCAGACGCTGACGCAATAGCCCGCCTTCAGGAGATTCTCGGCCATGGGACGCCCCATGCTGCCCAGGCCGATAACGCCTATATTCCGCATTCAAACTCTCCCTCAATCATTTATGCATAATCCGGGTCCATGGGGCCGCGCTAAAGCGCTCCCCGTCCTTAACAGTCAAACTAGCGCCAACCTTGATCTAAAGCAGGCGCAAATCGCAACCTTGCTTCGCTAGGATGGCATTCTTGGACATTCGCGGTGCAGGACACTTGCATTTCGCCTCGGCCCCCATCAAACGAGAGCTCATCGATACGGATTGCATGTACGGCGGCTTACCGGGGCTGCCCGCAGGGGGAAATCACTATGACTTCTAAACTCCAGCCGCAGCTATCGCTGCATCTGCTCAATTTCGCACCCGAAGGTCACACGGCCGGCTGGTCGCACCTGCTCGCCTTCGCGCGGGCCTGCGATGCGGCAGGTATCGACCGTGTGAACGTGTCGGATCACGTCGTCTACGGCGAAGCGCTGGAGGAATATGCCAAGCCTGAGGTCGGCGGTCGCGAGGGTGGCAAGCAGCCGACAGGACCCGACGGCCAATGGCTGGACCCGCTGACAACGCTGGCGGTCATCGCCGGCCAGACCACGCGGGTGCGCCTGGGAACGCAGATATTGCTGGCGGCGCTCCGCCGGCCGGTGACGCTGGCCAAAAGCGCGGCGACCTTGGATGTGCTTTCGGGAGGGCGGCTGGACCTTGGCGTGGGCGTCGGCTGGCAGAAGGCCGAATACGATGCGGCGGGCCTGCCGTTCGAGCGGCGGGGCAAGCTTCTGGATCATACCCTGGAGGTCATTCAGACTCTGTGGCGCGACCGCCGGGCTTCTTTCACATCGCCTGAGTTGACGTTCGACGGCATCCATCAAATGCCCAAGCCGCTTCAGGACGGCGGCGTGCCGATCTGGATCAGCGGCACCATCCGCGACACCACCGTCCGTCGACTCGTCAGTTACGGCGAACGCTGGATTCCTTGGGGCAAAGACGACAGCGATATGACGGAATCCCTGCCGCGGATGAAAGAGGCGCTTGCCAAGGCCGGCGGCAATCCCGACCGGCTTCAGGCCAGCGGACCTCTGCCCGCCGTCTGGACAGCAGACCGCAAGTTGGACCTACCACGAACAATGGAGCGCGTGCCGGCTAGGGTCGTGGCCGGTCAAACCGACTTCATGCTCCCCTTCCTCCCATCGGCCGATTCTGCCGAAACCGAGGCCAAACTTCGCGAGATCGTGCAGGCCTTCCGAAGCGCAACTGGGCGCCCGCAATAGTCCCGATTTCGACTCTCAGCGCCCCTTACAGGCGCTGAGATGGTCAGGTTGGGCTTTAGCTACCGCGGTAGGTCGAATATCCGAACGGAGAAAGCAAGAGAGGGACGTGATAGTGGCTTGATGGATCGCTTATTTGGAAGCGGATCGGAATAAAGTCATAAAAGCCTGATCCGGAAACCTCCATTTGGTTCTCCTGATAGGCTCCCGCCGCGAACACAATCTCATAGGTACCGCTCGTTAGAGCAGCTCCTTCGAGCAAAGGTTGATTCGTCCGGCCTTCGTCGTTGGTTCGACCATGACCGATCTGGTGTCGATCGTCCCCGACGATGCGGAAGAGCGTAAATTCCAGCCTTCGCGCCGGTTGGCCCGACCGCACATCGAGGACGTGCGTCGTCAATCTTCCGGCTATTTTTTCGTTCATGATGATGCGCTCATGGCTGAATGAGATCGGCTAAGCGGAACCAGGCAATTTTGCCGACTTCGCCCAGCGCCGTTTCGATCTCTTGAACATAGACATTATTGGTCCGGGTCTCGAGTGCATGCAGGACAGCCTGCCGATCACGCTGGCCGCGCACCGCGATAATGAACGGAAATCCGAACCGATCGCGATATCGTTGGTTCAGCGATGCGAGATGCATTGCCTCGTCGCGTGCGAGGTGAGCCAGGCCAACGCTAGCCTGCTCAGCCGACGATTCGGCTGTCAGCGGCGCCGCTCTCGACGTTTTATCCGCCAGTTCTGGGTGAGCGTTGAGAAGGCCGAGCTTCTCTCCTTCGGTGGCTTTTGAGACAACTTCCAGCATCCGGCTGTGCAGCGCTTCGATGGAAGCGAACGGCCGCGTTTCGAAACAGGCTGCGGGAATCCAGGTCGAGTGTTCAAAAACGCCGGTGAGCGTATGGACGAACTCTTCTCTGTCCATCCGATTGAGTGCCGTCAGCGTGATCACAGCAGTAAAATGCCCAAAGCCGGCTCGCGTAGGGTTTGCATCCTCATCACGGCAGTTTTGCTCCCGACGATATCCAGATGGCCAGCTTGCGACGCTCATCGTCGGTTATTTCGGTCAGATTGTTCAGCGGCATAGCGTGGCTGGCAACGGCCTGAACATAGATTTGCGGGGCCAGCGTCGCGATCTCTGCCGGACTATCGAACATGACGCCCTTGGGGGGCTGCGACAGACCCTGGAAACGCGGCACAGCAGAATGGCAGACTTGGCATCGGGTCGACACTATTCGCTGCACCTCCGAGAAGTCCACCGGTGTCGCAGTTTCGCTCGCTGCGCCGGTGCCTCGCACGAAGCTGGTGGTCGAGATCATGAGCGCCAGAGTCACGAGGCTCGCCAGCGGAAGAAGCCACCATTGCGGCGCGCGACCTGAGTGTTTCAGGTTGAAGAAATGCCTGACCAGAAATCCGATGATGAAAACGCCGCTTACAATCAGCCAACTGGATGGCCCGGACGAGAGGAACGGGTAATGGTTGCTGATCATCAAGAAAACGACCGGCAGCGTAAGGTAATTGTTGTGGAGGGACCGCTGCTTTCCCTGCAAACCCAGAGTGGGGTTTGCCTTCTCGCCGAGCAAAAGCGCCGCGATGATTTTCTTCTGGTTGGGAATGATAACGAAAAATACATTCGCGACCATGATCGAGCCGACAAGAGCGCCGATTTGCATCATGGCGCCGCGTCCGCTGAATAGGTGGGTCAGCCCCCAGATGGCGACAACCAAAAGAACGAAACCGGCAATAGAAAGCCGCGCAGGATTTCTGCCCAACGCTGAGCGGCAGATGGAATCATATATCAACCAACTGATCGGCAATGACAGAAGGGCGATTATGACTGCGTTCGCGCTGCCGATATCAGCTACCGAGCGGTCGATCAAATAGAGGTCGGGATTGCTATAATAAACGACGACAAGCAGCGCGAAGCCGAAGATCCACGTCGAGTAGGCTTCCCACTTGAACCAGGTTAACTCGTTCGGGAGGAAGCTCGGCGCGACCATATATTTTTGAATTCGGTAGAACCCGCCACCGTGGACCTGCCAGGCTTCGCCACCGACGCCCGGGTCGAGCATATCATTTTTCTTCAATCCGGCATCAAGGGCTATAAAGTAAAAGGACGATCCAATCCAAGCAATTCCCGCAATGACGTGCACCCACCGCAATAAAAGTTCTACCCAATCACCTATCTGCCACAAATCCATATGATCGTCCGAGAAATAGTTACTTCATGGAGCGCGAAAATTGCAGAATTCGTTAGTGAGTTTAGGCGAGGTATCAGGATATAGATCCGTTGGATTGCAAATCAATCACATAGTTAAATAGAGGAACATCCTTCGACGGTGGACAACTGCACCCATCATTAGTCGCACTGCAGCAATTCAAATAGCAGAAAATATTCATCACCCTGATGCCGAACCGGCATCATAAGAGCGGTTCGTTTCCAGATCTCTCCCTATTGCCTGTAATGTTGCAGATCATCGCGCTTGCATTCGGTCTGCCCGGAAACAGGGCAAAAACAACAATAGACCGGCAACGGCGAACAACGAGACTACCGCTGTGAGCGCCGAAAAACCGAAACTGAAGATTGCCAGTCCGGACACAAACCCACCGGCTGCAAAGCCCAGAACCTGCGGTGCGGAGATGGCGGCCGTTGCTCGGCCGGTTGGGTCAAGTGCAACGACCAGTCCCATCTGGTAGACAGCGCCGTAATTCCAGAAAATGTTGATTCCTGAAAGTGAGGCCGCCAAAGCCGCGAAGTGCCAACTATGCTGAAATGCCACGACCGACAAGCATAGGCAGAGAGTTGCTCCCACGATCGGCCATGACCGACCCCACCGGTTCGCTTGCCAGGCCGCCACCGAGGACCCCAATAATCCGACAGCATTGCCGACGGCTAGGGCGATACTGATGTCTTGAACCGACGAGTGTTTTCCGGCGGCGGCGGCCTCTGCGAAGGTCCAGAACGCGCCCGGCGCGGCGAACCAGAGCGCCATCGCGATCAGCGCGATTACTGCCCAACGGCCGTGGATGCTCTCGGTCGCGTTCCCTGTCTTCAATTGAGGCGTCTTGGGAAGATGTCGATGAGGCATCCATTTGACGGCGAATATGACTGCCAACGGCAATGCGCCGAGCGGAAGCAAGACGCCGCTTCCCATGGAGGATCGGTTAAGGGTGGGTGCAGCAGCGAGGACCAGCGACGCGAACATCACTACGGTCGTGAGCGCAATTCCGAGTGAACGCTCGGGGTTGCGTGTTGATCGCAAAACCAGGAACGACAGGGAAAAGAGAATTCCTTCTCCCAGAAACCCGGCCAAGAAGCGCACGACCAGAAGCATCTCGAAACTTCGGCTTAAAAAGGCAACGATGTCGAGGCCGGCGCAGGCGAGGGCGGCTACACTTGCTGCGAGTCTCCGGTCGATCCGGCCGACCCAAAACACAGCCAGTAACGCGGCGACACCAATTCCGATATTTTCCGCCGCACTGATCGAGCCCATTTGCGCTTCGTTGAGGTCCAATCGTGTCGCCAGTTCGGACAGATATGCCGGGGTGACATATTGGATCGCCGATCCGGCCGTATAGAGCAGACATCCGAGCACTATCGGTCCGGTATCCGAATTATCCTTCGGCATTGAGTCTTGGAACTCCAGGCTGTTGGCGAGTATTCCGGATTGTCCAGCCAAGGTTAAATGCGCTGAGGCGATCGGACTAGAAGATAGTTTCGTTCGTTGTGATGCCGTTTCGGCATCGTGCCTCGGCGGGCTGAGCTTTCGCGCGCCCCGATGCGAAATCGGCATCGGATTGCTCTAAAACTTCTGCTAGTGCGAACATGGCGGCATCGATAACGTGACCAGGCATTCCCATCGATAAATGGTGAGACGCGAGGGTATGGGCCGCCAGATCCGGCAGCACTCTCAAGTGATCGCGGGAGAGAAACAGACTGTGGCTAATCGCTTTCCGATCGTCGATCTCGCTGCGTTTTCCGCCAAAGGAACAGCCGGCCGACGGGAGATTGCGGCAACTATCGACGAAGTTTGCCGCGATATTGGCTTTCTACTGATCACCGGGCACGGCGTTCCGCAAGGCGTTATTCACCGGATGCATGAGGTTTCGGCTCAGTTTTTTTCCCAACCGTTGCATTACAAACGCCAATGGGAGGTGCCGTCGCTCCAGGATATCGGGTGGAAGGGACCGGAATCGTCATATCTCGCTGATACGCTGACCCCGGGTGCGGACGGTTCAAAGTCACAGGATCGAAAGGAAAGTTTCGGTATGGGTCCGCTCAGCACGCCGGACGGATTATCTCCAGACGAAGCCGTCTATTTTTCGAAGAACGTCTATCCGGACGCGCCACCGCAATTCCGTGAAGTGTGCGAGGAATATTACTCCGAGTTGGAGGGGCTTTCGAAAAGGCTTCTGGAAATTATCGCCGTCAGCCTCGGTCTCGATGACGATTTTTTTGTACCGCGGCTCGATCGGCACACCAGCGACCTGGTGGTGAATTACTATCCGGCACAGGACTGTTCGCCCAATCCGGGGCATCTGCGGGCCGGGGCTCATACCGACTTCGGCACCATAACCATACTCAACACCGGCGACGATCCGGGGGGGCTTCAGGTTCTCGACAAGACCGGAACATGGCTCGACATCGTCCCGACGTCAGATCTGTTCGTGATGAATATAGGTGATTTGATGGCCCAGTGGACGAACGACCGGTGGGTTTCGACGCTCCACCGTGTCGTAAACTCGAAGGGTGCCGGAGCCAAAAATGCGCGGCAGTCCATAGCCTTTTTTACACAGCCCAACTATCACACATCTGTCTCGTGCCTACCGACATGCTCGGGCCCGGGTAATCCTCCGAAATATGCTCCGGTTGTTTCCGGCGAACATATTTCACTTAAGCTCGCGCGATTACGCGGCCTGGCAGCCTAACCGGTGATGTTGATTCAACTTAAGGTATCGAAGGGGCGACGGAATTGAGCACCCACATCCCATCCGGGGAGCCATCGTGACGTCAAACGAAATTGCCGAGCTATTTCCCGCAGAGATTTCAGGCGAATGGATCGTGGTTGCTTCGGCCGCCGATCTGCAACCGGGGACGACATTGATTGTCCGTATCGCCGAGCGGAATCTGCGCCTTCAGAGATCGATGGACGGACATCTATCTGCACAATTATCGGCAGCTTCCGATCGTCCGGAACCGCGCATTCACCTTCAGACCGCATATAGCTTCATTTGGTTTTGCTTCGGCGCCCCCAATAAGCCCCTCTTTTTGTTGCCCGAGTATGCGCAAACCGACGGTCGTATCGTCGAATGCGGGTCGTTTGGCGTGCGCACGTCCCCGCTACGGGCGGTAGAGAATTTTCTTGATATGGGACATTTTCCCTATGTCCACACGGACATTTTGGGAGCGGAGCCGCGCACGGAGGTGAATGCCTATCGCATTGAGTTGCGGGAAACTGTGGACGAGCTGTGGGCGATCGATTGTCGCTTTCACCAACCGAAAGCAGCGGCCGGCGCTGCGACGGCTCAAGAGACAGACTATACCTATCGCGTCGTGTCGCCGTTCAATGTGATTCTATACAAATCACCGCCCGCTCCCCACACTGGTAACGACGTAATCTGTCTGTTCATCCAGCCGTTGGCAGAGCAACAACTGCGGGCACATCTTCTCATGGTGCTGAAGGATGACACGAGCACGATGTCGGGCATGATCGCTTTTCAGCAACTGATTTTCGGCCAGGACAAGCCGATTCTCGAGAACCATATTCCGCTCCTTTTGCCGCTCATCGGCCAGTCGGAAAAGCCGGCTCGTGCCGACGCAATGTCGATGGCCTACCGTCGCTGGCTCCTGGCAAAAAACTGGACCTATGGGACTCAACGTTTCGCGCAAAACAGCAAGGCTGCTTGATTAGCTCTTCCCCCAAAACAGGTGATTCCATGAGCCGAGACTCCGACCTGGCCTATCTTCGCTTGGCGACTGAGGTGGCTGCCAAGGCAAAGGCCAAAGGCAATCATCCCTTCGGGGCGGTCCTTGTCGATACTGAAGGCAATGTCTTGGCCGAAGGCGAAAATACCATTCTGACTGACCGCGGGCCCGGCCACGCCGAGACAAACCTGGCACGTTTCGCGGCCCGGGAATTTTCAGCGGACGTTCTGGCGACCAGCACTCTTTATACCTCGGTCGAGCCTTGCTGCATGTGTGCAGGCACAATCTATTGGGCGGGAATCGGTGCGGTCGTGTTCGGAATGACCGAACATCGGCTTCTCGAACTCACCAACGGAGACCCGGAAAACCTAACGCAGAATCTTCCGTCACGTACGGTGTTCGCAGCCGGCCAGCGCAAAGTTGAAGTCCGCGGACCATTCGACGAACTCGCCGACGAGATCGCCGAAGCCCATATCGGATTTTGGAATCATTGAAGCGAACGTCGACGATCGGGACAAGCAGGTTTGGCAGCCGTAACAACCGGTAACGGTACCCGCCACTATAGCGAAGGCGGTTCAGTGCCGCGTGGGGTAGATTTCTCCCAGATACCTCTTATCGACTTTGCTCTGATGATGAGTGATCGCCGGGCCGACAAGCTTCGGGTCGCGGCGGAGATTCGCGCGGCCTGTGTCGATGTCGGCTTTTTCTACCTCGTCAATCACGGTGTCGATGCATCGTTGCGGGACAGGGCGTTTGCTGCGGCGAAACGGTTTTTTGACCAACCGCTGGCGGCAAAATCGGAAATCCACATCAGCCAATCACCGCACCTGCGTGGTTATACGCCGATTCTGGAAGAAAATTTCGACACGGCGAATGGCAAGGGCGACCTTAAAGAGTCCTTCGACATGGCGCTCGAGGTGCCGCTCACCCATCCGATCCTCAGCAGTGATCAGGGCCTATACGGACCGAATGTCTGGCCGGCCGGCGATCCGGCGTTTCAATCCCACATTTACGAATATTTTGAGGCGATGCTGCAGTTAAGCCTGCGCCTGCTGCAGGGGTTCGCGCTGGCGCTCGACTTGGCGGAGGATTATTTCGACCCCCTCGTCCGAATGCCGCTCGCCTCGATGCGCTTGTTGCATTATCCCACTCAGCCGGATTGCGCGCCGGAGGGACAGATCGGCGCCGGCGCACACAGCGATTATGAATGTTTCACCATCTTGGCACAGGATGATGTCGGCGGCTTGCAGGTGCTGAATTTGCGCGGTGAGTGGGTAGCCGCACCACCGATTCGCGGCAGCTTTGTCGTCAATATCGCCGATATGATGTCGCGTTGGTCGAATAACCGATTTGTCTCTACCGTTCACCGCGTTGTTAACACTGGCGATCGCGAACGATATTCGATCCCATTTTTCTTCGGCCCATCCTACGACACCGTAATCGCTCCCCTCCCAAGTTGTGTCAGCAGTGAACACCCTGCTGGGTACCCGCCGATTCTCGCTGGCCACTATCTCGAAGGTCGTTTCGCGGCGACCTATAGTCATCTCAATGAAGGGGGTTGATGAGCATCGCGGGCTCGGCCGGAATGGAGGTAGAAGGGAACGATCCGAGTGATGCTAAAATGGCATCAGGCCGCGCGAAATATTCTGCTGTTGCGAGCGGCACTGCGTGCGTATTCTGATAAGCAAGGCCAGACATAAAAAAGGGGAAGGCGAGTTGGGTTGACGAGACGAAGGTCTCACCTGCCACACTATGAAAGCGTTGCTGGACTTGGGTGCTGCTATCGCAACGACGATAAAAACGAATATTTTGCAGGAGTGATCGGATGTCAGCCAAAAAACACAAAAGACTCGCAAAGCGCCTGTTCGCCTCAGCCTCGGTAATTTGTCTCGCTGCAATCAATTCCGCTCTCGCCCAAGATCAGCCATCCGCATCGCCAACTGGCGGCGCGCTTGAGGAAATCGTGGTCGTCGCGCAAAAGCGCCAAGTCAACATTCAAAAAGCACCCGAAGCGATCACGGCCGTTTCGGGGGTGCAAATGGATCAAGCAAATGTTGTTGATCCAGTCGATCTGAACGGTCAGGTTCCCAGTCTGGTCATCACGACCAGCGAAGGTTTTAACAATAGCGTCGCCATCCGTGGCGTCGGCTTTAACGTGCCGCAAAACGATGCGGCGCAACCGTCGGTCTCGTACCATATCGATGGCATCTACATTGCCAATCCTGTCGCGCTCGGCACAGGCTTCCTTGATGTTGATCATGTCGAAGTCTTGCGAGGGCCGCAGGGGACCGTGTTTGGACAAAACTCGGTCGGTGGGGCGATCAATGTGATCTCTAAACTGCCGACGACGGACGATATCAACGGATTCACGGACCTCAGCGTTGGTAGCTACAATCTGGTGCGGTTCCGGGGTGCGCTGAACGTGCCGGTCAACGACGAGTTCGCCATTCGCGCTTCGATCGACCAGGACCGGCATGACGGCTACGCCAACGCGACTCAGGTCCCCGGCACGAACGGACACTACGACCTCAGCAACAACGATAGCGTCCATGCGCGTCTTCAATTCCTGTGGAAACCGACCGATGATTTCAGCGCTCTGATTCGCGCCGAATATGCCGATGCCGACAATCATGAAGCCGAATTCAAAAACATCCTCGACCCCAATCCGAACCCCTATCAGGAATCGTCGGATTGGCCGGGTCGGTTCATGTACCGCCAGGAAGTTTATAGCGCGACCCTGACTTACAACTTGCCCTTTGCCAGTTTGAAGTCTTTGACCAGTTGGCAGTCGGTCAAACAGTCGGGCTCGGTGAACGAAGACGGCTTATCCACGGCGCTTGCATCTGCTATTTCGCCGAATTTTTACCACGATGTTGAATTCTTCTTCCACAAGTCTGAGGCAATCACTCAGGAAGTGGATCTGAGTTCTTTGCCGGGTGGCGATCTCGATTGGATTGTCGGCGCGTTCTTTTTGAATTCAAAAGAAAAGGTCGGCTACGATCAATATTCGGTTACGCCCGCAGACCCGTATGCCGCGAATCAATTAAGTGCTTCGGCAGTCACCGGAAATTTCGACAATCTCTACTTCCAGTCCGCCTCGAGACTTTACCGGCAGTCATACTCATTCTACGGGCAAAGCACCTATCACTTCACCGACTATCTGCGTTTCACCGGCGGTGTGCGTTACACTCATGATTCGGATCGCACTGAGATCAGCGATTTCTTTAGTGCCCAGCCGATCATCGTATCGCAAAGCGCCAATGTCCTGACCGGCAAGGCCGAAATCGATTTGGATTTGACCTCCAACAACATGCTCTATGCCAGCTTTACGACCGGCTTCAAGCCCGGCGGCGGCAATATTTCGCCTGCACCCCAGGTGGTCCCATTCGAGTTTAAACCCGAAGATATAAAGTCGTATGAAATCGGATCAAAAAATTCGTTCATGGACAATAAGATCAGAGTAAATACTGCTGCGTTCTACTACCAATATAATAACTTGCAGTACGAAGCTGAGGATCTGGCAACCTATCAGGGCGGAGTCGCGAATATTCCCAGCGCCGACATCTATGGCGCTGAGGCGGAGTTGTCGTATTTGCTGCCCTACAATCTTCGGTTGGATACCAACCTGACCATCGAAAAGGGAGAGATCACCTCTCACTTCCTGGCACTGGACAATGTCGCGGGAAATGCGGCGAACGCTCTCGCCCTATCGCAGGGTGTTAATTTGGACGGGATTTTCCCCGGACCAAACGGCTATGCGCCGTCGGATTTGGCACTATTTAAGCAGTATCGCGGTCCGGCATATCACGACGTCTATGGTAACAGCCCGCCGATGCTTCCCGAGATCACGGCATCAGCAACCTTGAGCCACACACTCGATTTTGCGGACACTTCACAATTGCTTTCGCGCGTTGAAGTCCAATATCGCGACAGCTTCTCCAACACGGTCTTCGGGAACAGCCCGATATATACGGCCCCCTCTTACGTCTTGTGGAATCTGTATTTCGATTACTCGTTTGCCGATGAAAATTGGGATGCTTCCTTCGCCATCGACAATGTCTTCAACAAGGCTGCTGTCGTTTCTCAATTCACCAACCAGTACGGCGGTGAGACCTCACGCTCCTACGAGGCACCCCGGCAGTTTATCGTTCGCCTCGGGTATAAATTCTGACCGCCCGATGAGACGATCAGCGAGAACTGTTATCGATTGATGGGAATACCTGGCGCCGGTCAGATCTTTCTGTACCGGGGCCGGAGTTGGAAGAGCGCATGACATGATACGTCACCTTTCACGACGCGATCTTATTCGGTACTGCGGTGCCGCCGGAGCCTGCCTGGCGGCCGGTTACACCTGTTCGGAAGCCAAAGCCGACGAAATTCTCAAAGTCGGAATCGCCTTAGTTTCGCCGGTTGCAGAAGTCGGTTGGACCAAGCAGCACAGCCTGGGCGTTGCAGCGATAAAGTCCGCAATGGGCGACAGGGTCGAAGTCAATATCATAGACAATGTCTTTCAGCCCCAGGATGCCGAACGCGTGTTCCGCGGCTTTGCGGCCTCAGGACACAAATTGATATTTGGCACGAGTTTTTCACACGGCGCCCCAATCGCCAGAGTCGCGCCGCAATTTCCCAATGTCGCTTTCGACTGTTGCGCCGGATCAAAGGTTCTCGGGAATCTCGGTGCGTTCGAGGCAAAATATTATGAGGGTGCATTCCTAGGCGGTATCGCTGCCGGGAAGATGTCCAAAGGTGGGAAGTTGGGCTTCATCGGCGGCTTCCCGATTCCCGATATCGTCGGACCGGCAAATGCGATCTTGCTCGGTGCACAAAGCGTGCGACCGGAATCTACCTGCAACATAATATTTATGAATTCCTGGTCTGACCCGGGCAAAGAAAAAGAGGCAGCGCTCGCGCTCATCGCTCAAGGTTGCGACGTGATCTGTGCGATGACAGACAGTCCGGCCGCCGTTCAGGCTGCCGAGCAGAGCGGTGTCTGGTCCACCGGCTATGCAAGCGACATGAGCAAATTCGCTCCGACAAAGCAATTAACGGCTTTCACCGTCGACTGGAGCAGCATTTACGTTAAAGATGCGCTGGACGTTGTTGCCGGCAACTGGAAACCGCAATCGCGTTGGCAAGGCCTGAAAGATGGTGTGGTTAAAATGGCGCCCTATGCCGCTGGTATACCCGGTGATGTGCGGGCCATCCTTGCCAAGGCGGAAGAAGACATAAAGTCCGGTGCACTGCAGCCTTATGCAGGCGAAATCAAGGATCAGGGCGGAGCCATACGTATCGCGAAGGGCGCGGTCATGGCGGATGCCGATGTCCGGAGCGCCAACTGGCTCGTAGCTGGCATGCTGGGCCAGATGAAGGGCTGAAGGAACGATGCAGCGGATCGCATGGCTGTGATATCGCGCCGGCGGGCGGTTCGCTGCGGATCGCGAAAGCCATGAGCGCATATCGGCTTGAACTGTGCGGCGTGACCAAGCGTTATCCCGGCATCGTCGCGAACGACGGTATTTCACTGCAGGTCGGCCCGGGCGAAATTCATGCCGTGTTGGGCGAAAACGGCGCCGGCAAAAGCACGCTGATGAAGATCATTTACGGCGCCGTCGAAGCTGACAGCGGCGATGTTTTGTGGAACGGCGAAAAAGTAAAAATCGCAAACCCGGCTGCGGCACGGCGGCTGGGTATAGGGATGGTCTATCAGCATTTTTCGCTGTTCGAGTCCGTATCGGTCGTGGAAAACATCGCTGTCGCAATGAGCGGGCGTTTCGATCTTCCAGCACTATCGACACGAATCGTCCGGCTATCCGAACGCTATGGTCTACCAGTCGACCCCAACCGGCTTTTACACCATTTGTCGGTTGGCGAGCGGCAACGGGTCGAGATCATCCGTTGTCTTTTGCAAAATCCGAAGCTGCTGATCCTGGACGAGCCGACCTCGGTTTTGACGCCGCAAGCGGTGCGACGCCTGTTCGAGGTTTTGCGCACTCTTGCGGCGGAAGGTTGCAGCATTCTCTATATCAGTCACAAGCTCGACGAGATCAGGGAGCTTTGCGACACAGCCACGGTTTTGCGCAGTGGTCGAGTGGTTGGCACCGCCAGTCCGAAGCTGGTCAGTGCTGCCGAACTGGCTCGATTCATGGTCGGAGCCGAGTTGCCTGATGTGCATCGCGATCCGGTTGCCCTAACCCCTCATCCACGGTTGGAGGCAATTGGGCTTTCAGCTCGATCCGATGATCCCTTCGGCACCGATCTCAGCGATCTTTCATTGGCGGTGCATGGCGGAGAGATATTGGGAATCGCTGGCGTCTCCGGAAACGGTCAGGGCGAACTTCTCTCCCTGTTAAGCGGCGAACGAACGGCGAGCGCGGATATGATCCAGCTCGACGGTCAACCCGTCGGAGACTTGCCCGTTGCCGATCGACGTGCCCTCGGTGTCGCCTTTGTGCCGGAGGAACGTCTGGGCCGAGGCGCGGTGCCGACAATCAGCCTGGCCGATAACGGTCTGCTGACCGCTCATGCGGATGGTTTGGTTAAGCGGGGTTTCATCGACCGTCAGCGCGTCGCCGGCTTTGCCAAGGCGATCATCAGTCAATTCGGCGTTAAATGTACGGGCCCAGCGGCTCTTGCCCATAGCCTATCGGGCGGAAATCTGCAGAAATTTATAGTTGGTCGTGAAATCAGCTTGTCGCCGCGGGTCCTGATCGTATCGCAACCGACTTGGGGCGTAGACGTCGCTGCGTCGGCTTTTATCCGCCAAGCGCTTATCGATCTCAGCCGCAGCGGCGCGGCGGTGCTCGTTATTTCGGAAGAGCTTGAAGAGCTGTTTCAGATAAGCGACCGGATCGCCGTGATCTATCAGGGCCGCCTTTCCCGAGCCACATCGCGCACGGCGACAAATGTAGAAGAAATCGGCCTGCTGATGGCGGGGGTCGGTCCGGCCTTCCAGACGGCGGCGTGACATGATGCGAATCGTGCTGGAGCCGCGCCCATCCCCGCTGCCGTTTATGCGGATCGTGGCGCCGATTATTGCCCTGGTGCTGACGGTAATCGTCAGCTCTCTATTGTTCCTTTCGCTTGGCCTTAACCCGCTTTCAACCCTGGAAATCTTCTTTATTGAGCCGCTGAGCACCCTAAACGGGGTCTCGGAATGGCTGCTGAAGGCCTCGCCTCTGATCCTGATTGGTCTGGGCATAACCATCGGAATCCGCGCCAATGTTTGGAATATCGGCGCTGAAGGCATGTTTACCGTGGGCGCCATTGCGGCCGGTTGGCTGGCAATTACTTTCGGTGGCGGCAACCATATCTGGTTGCTTCCGGCGATGATCCTGGCCGGCGCACTGGGCGGGATGGCCTGGGCCGCGATCCCGGCGTTTCTGAAGGTCAAAGCGAACGCCAACGAGATTCTCGTTACCTTGATGCTGAATTATGTCGCTGCGCTGATATTGTCCTATCTCGTCAACGGGCCGATGCAAGATCCCGAGGGTATGAACTATCCGCAGACCGCCGCGTTCGACCCGTCGGCGATGTTCCCGCCCCTGGTTGAGGGCATGCGAATCAACGGTTCGATCGTCATCACCGTTGTTGCGGTCATCCTGGCCTGGCTGTTTCTTGACCGTAGCTTCGTCGGCTTTCAGATGAGTGTCGGTGGGGCCGCTCCGGCGGCTGCGCGCTACGCAGGCTTTAATCAATCCCGGTCGATTTGGGTCGGCCTTCTGGTCAGCGGCGCAACAGCAGGGCTCGCCGGCATGATGGAAGCGGCGGGGCCGCTTGGCCAACTGACGCCGGTACTGTCCCCTGGCTATGGCTTTACCGCAATTATCGTCGCTTTTGTCGGTCGGCTGACCCCGATCGGGGTCGTATTCGGCGGTTTGCTGCTGTCTCTGCTCTATCTGGGCGGCGAGGCGGTACAGATGTCGCTCAGCCTTCCGGCATCGGTCACGCGGACGTTTCAGGGAACGCTTCTTTTCTTTCTGCTCGCCGCGGACGTACTGATTCTTTACCGCATTCGCATTCGGAGGCGGTGATGATCGAACATCTTCTTGTTCCAATTCTGAGCGGCACGATCGTAGCGGCCACGCCACTGATCTATGCCGCCATTGGCGAGCTCGTCGCGGAACGGTCGGGCGTGGTCAATCTCGGTGTCGAGGGCATTATGCTGATCGGCACGGTTACCGCCTTTGCGGTCGCATTTGCCGGCTACCCGGCGTTTGTCGCCGGCCTGGCCGCCGCCGGTGCCGGAGCACTGGCATCCCTCGTGTTCGCGGTCCTCGCGCTCAGTCTTGCCACCAACCAATATGCCGCGGGCCTGGCTCTCACTATTCTGGGGTCTGGATTGTCGGCCTTCATCGGTCATAATTTCGGCAGCGCATCGCTGAAGACAATCGCCAAGATTCACGTGCCCATATTGTCGGACTTGCCGGTGATCGGGCCGGTATTGTTCGCGCATGACGCTATGACTTACCTGGCGCTGGCAATAACCGCAGCCGTGTGGTGGTTTCTCTATCGCACCAAAGCCGGTCTGGTGGTGAGGATCGTCGGGGAGGCGCCGCAGTCGGCTCATGCGATAGGCTATCCGGTCATTTTTATCCGTTACCTGACGACCATGTTCGGCGGATCGATGGCCGGGCTTGGCGGCGCCTACCTGGCACTGGCCTATACCCCGCTCTGGGTCGAAAATATGACGGCTGGACGCGGCTGGATCGCACTGGCGCTAGTCGTATTTGCCGCTTGGCGTCCGGGGCGCGTGCTGTTGGGTGCTTGGTTGTTCGGGGGCGTTACAGTGCTGCAGCTTTTCGCTCAGGGCATCGGGATCAAGGTGCCGTCTGAACTTCTGTCGTCATTGCCCTATATAGCAACGATCATCGTGCTGGTGGCAATTTCGCGGAATCCTCAGACCCTGCGGCTCAACGCGCCGGTGTCGCTCGGTCAGTCGTTCCGGCCTCAAGGCTGAGCCGCAGGAGCAAACCGTGCCTGACCAAGCATTTCTCGGCACGGCGTTTCACGCGCCTGCGCCGGATCGACTGGACGTTCTCGAAAACAGCTTGATCGTCGTCGACGATAACGGAATGATCACAGCGGTCCACGCGAGCGGATCGACCGATGCCCTGAGCGAGGCCGAGCGATTTCGTGCAAGCGGCCGGCTGGTGGTTCTGAAGCCCGGCCAGTTTCTATTGCCAGGTCTCATCGATCTGCATGTTCATGCGCCCCAATGGCCGCAACTTGGCAAGGCGCTCGACGTCCCGTTGGAAGTCTGGTTACAGAAATATACTTTCCCGCTGGAGGCTCGGTACGCCGATACTGGCTTTGCCGAACCGATCTATGAATCGCTGGTCGATAGTTTGCTGGCCAATGGAACCACGACGGCGCTCTATTTCGCCACGACCCATCTACCGGCGACCGAGTTGCTTGCCAATATATGCCTGCGACGCGGTCAGCGTGCGCTGATAGGCAAGGTCGCGATGGACGATCCGAACGAGTGCCCGTCTTATTATCGCGACGCCTCCGCCGAACTGGCGGCCGCCGATACGCGTGCTTTCATCGATTATGTGCGCCGCCTGCCGGGAAACGAGACGCAGTTGATCCAGCCGGTGGTCACACCACGCTTTATCCCGTCTTGCACAGATGACCTGCTGTTCAGGCTAGGCGGGCTCGCAAAGGAAACCGGTTGCCACGTGCAGACCCATTGTTCGGAAAGCGATTGGGAGCATGACTTTGTGATCGCACGCTGCGGCATGACCGATGCTGAGGCGCTTGATCGATTTGGATTGTTGACGCGTAAGACTGTGCTGGCCCATGGAAATTTCCTCGGCGACACCGATATCGCGCTGATTAAGCAGAAGGGGGCTGGTATCGCCCACTGCCCGCTATCGAATGTCTATTTTGCCAATGCGGTGCTCCCGGTGCGCAAGCTGATCGACCAGGATGTGCATGTCGGCCTGGGTACCGACATCGCCGGCGGTGCCAGTCCGTCGATTTTCGATAATGCCCGCCAGGCAGTGGTGGCGTCGCGCAGCCTCGAAGGGGGCGTAGATGTCGCGATACCGCCCGACAGACGCGGCGTCCCAGACTCTAGGATCACTGCGGTTGAGGCTTTCTGGCTGGCGACAGCAGGAGGCGGCATCGCACTCGACATGCCGATCGGGGTATTTGCGCCGGCCTATCAGTTCGATGCCATTCTCGTGGATGCCAATGCGGGCGACAGCAACTTGCTGCTTTATCCGGACGATGGCCCCTACGATATCCTGCAGAAGATCATTTACAGTGCGGGTCGAACAAATGTGAGCAAGGTATGGGTGGCTGGCAGGCTGGTTCGAACGATCGGCCCGAAGTCGCAGGACTGATTACTCGGATGCGGCCGGGCTCGCCCCGAAAATTCCGGGCATCACCATAAACCCGGGAATGCGCTTGACGCGGTCGGTCCAGCGACGGACTGCCGGATAGGGCAGGCGCGAAACTCCGCCTTCCTCAGACAGCATGACATAGGGGAAGCAAGCTATATCGGCGATCGTCGGGTGCTTGCTGCTGCACAGCCAATCATTGCCTTCCTGTTCGGCGAACCAAAGATGTTCGTCCAGAACCCGAAACAGCGCGTGCGCACCTGCGCGACATTTGTCGATATCGAAATCGTAGAACAGAGAATCATGCAGTCGTGCCGCCGACGCGGTAGCGGTAATGCTGTCGGCGCAGCCTAACCACATCGCGATCCGACCCAGCATCCTGGCGTCGTCGCGGGGATACCACAGACCCGACGGATCGTACGCGCAGGCGAGATAGACGAGGATGGCCTGAGCATCCCGCAGAATGAAGCCGTGATCGTCGATAACCGGCAATTGGCCCAGCGGGTTGATCTTCAGAAACCATGGGCTTTTGTGCTCACGACCGGGATAGAAGTCGATTGCAATCCGTTCGAATGGAACGCCCAGAATCCCCATCAGCAAGCGAAGCTTGTAACAGTTGCCCGATAGTTCAAAATCGTAAAGTTTGATCAAGATAGCGATCCCTCAGGCAGCAGCGCGTTCGATCGCGTCGCGCATCTCGCTCACTCGGCCGTTGAATTGGCGCAAAACGCTCAGCCGGTCTGCGTCTCGGACCAAGCTTGGGATAAGTCCGTGGATGACAGTCTGTTCGGCATTCATCGGCTGAAGGAGAAGGACAGACTTTTCACCGGGTCCGGTGGTCTCAAGGATATAGTTACCTGCAGATGTCGCCGGCTCGAAGTTGTGGGCTTCGATCAAGCTTTGGGCCACCAGGTCGACCGGCGCTTGGGTGAAGACGCTTCGCATAGTCGTGTAGGAATCGAGTTGCAGCACCGGAACGGCCGCCGCGTCGGGCTGATCACCCAGATTGATCCAGATAAACCCGTATTGTTCGGCGCAACCGTAACGCTTGGTCTTGATGACGTTCGGCGGCTTCTGGCCGGGATGTGCCGGGATGTACGTGCATTGGCCGGTGATGCTTGCATACCACCAGCCGTGGTACTGGCAGCGCAATTCGCTTCCGGTGTTGAGCCCGATCGACAGTCTGACACCGCGATGAGGGCAGCGATTTTCCCATGCGTTAACGAAACCCAAATCGTCGCGCCAGAGCGCGGCTTCCTGTCCCAGCAACTCTGTCTGAACCACATTGCGGGGGACGATTTCCTCGCAGCGGGAAACCGGAAACCACAGCCTTATAGCCTCTTCTGCGTCACTCATTCTTAGACACCCAGGTCATGCGGTATTGCGCCGTATCGTATGTCGCCCTCGTGCAACCACCGCCGATAAGCGGCAGAGGCGGCATCTGCTCGAATTGGAACCTCCGCGCGTGGATTGAGAGGAAGGCGTTTTGGCAACTGATTCTCTAATATCGGCTTGTCCTGGTTGAAGATCATCTGTGCAAACTGGCGCACCGCTGCTTCAGTCAGCTCATCCTTTAGATAGGCCAGCAGCATGTGGACGACGCAGCGTTCTTCCGAAACCGGCTGCACGAACAGCGCAATCATGTCGCTGCGGGATGGATCAATCGGGTTGGCCTTGTGAAGCATGATCGTGTAGGGCCGAACGATCCTGTAGACGTAGTCGACATCGAATCCTTCGGTTGCTACGGGTGATGCCAAAGGCTGGTAGAATTTGCAGTCGGTGGCGACGATGCCGCCGTCCGGCAGAGTGGCAACCTTGTATTTCGGGACTTCTGTATGCGGTTCCTCGCCCAGATAACCGGCATGAACAAAAGCCAGATGGCTCATATCGAGAAAGTTCTCTACGGCCCTTAAGCCCGACACAGCGACGCCGAACGACCCTGCATTCACTATCCAGCGGTCCCGATCGGCACATTCCGGGAAATCGACGATATCGCGGTTGGGCGTGCCGAGGCAGACCCAGACATAGCCGTATTTCACCTTCGCGGGGGCAACGCCGCCGGACTCCAGATCTACGCTAGGGATCACCGATCGGTTGTCCAATTCAACCACGAGCGAGAACCCGAGCAACTGAGTCGCAATTCGCCCAAGACGGGTAAGCTCGGCGATTTCGGCAACCACATGCCAATCGTCCCAGAGCGCGGATTCAACGCCAGAACCTTCGGGCACTATCCAAGCCTTCCAAATTGGCGAACAAGATAATTATACAAATAAATATGGCCGACCTCAACGCGTCAGGTTGCGTTTTTGCCAAATGAAAAATCAACATATGAGGATTTTTCGTATTACTTTGGAAGTAAATAAATCCGAATATGTACTTGGTTTAGCCCGTTTATTTTTTGGTGTTATTTATATGAATTCTTTAGTGATCGCTTTTAATGACACGTGATGCCCAAACGGCATCAACCTGAACGATATTTTCTTCCGGGTGGGCTGGGTTTACGCGACCTTGAGGGCGAAAGCCTGTTCCAGAGGAAAGGCTTGATGCGGTAGGTCTTCGATACGAAATCCGCGCAGTATGGCGCGATAGTGATCGTCGATCAGGTCTCGTGCCCGACGCGCCTGCCGCCGCTCGATAAGTTGCACCAAGCGTTCGTGATCGTCGCACAGGCGGCAGCGGTCATAGTCGCGAGGATAGAGGGCATGCAACAACTTTGACCGGCGGTTGAGCTGGTCGTGTATTTCGGAAATCACCCGGTTATTGCTGAGGCTCATCAACTCGGCGTGGAACTCCAGTCCCAATTGATCAGCCCGGACATGATTGTCGCTTTCGGTGGCATGGCGCTGGCGCGCAATATTGTCGTTTAGCCGGGTGAGCGCGACCGGGACGACGCCGTCGCAAAGCTGCGCCACCATTCCCTGCTCCAGCAGGATGAGAGCCTCGTAGACTTCGATAGCTTCTTGAAGTGTCGGGTTGGCGACAAAGGCGCCCCGATTGCGCTCAATCTTGACCAGCCCATCTTCCGCCAACCGGATCAGCGCTTGACGAACGACGATCCGGCTGGTGCCCAGCACTTCGCCCAACTCGCGTTCGCCGAGCTTGGTCGCCGGGGCCAGCCGATGCGTCAGTATGGCCTCGGATATTCGGGCCGCAATGTCTTGGGAAAGAGATGACATGACTAGGTCAAGCCGCACTGAGCGGTGCATTGGCTCGTCGCCAGCGCGCCGTTGCGTCGGTCAGTAAGTCTATGGCCATATCGATTTCCTCCCCAGTATTTGTTCTTCCGATTCCAAATCTGATGCTTCCATGCATTGCATATTCAGTGTGTCCCATCGCAGCCAAAACATGCGACGGTTCTCCATTCCCGCAGGCCGATCCGGTCGAGAGCACGACAGATGGAATGTCGAGCAACATGTCTGCAGCATCGACTCCATCGATTGAGACATTGAGGCAGCCGGGCAGGCAGTCCTTTGCCGCGCTGTTACGCCGGATGTCGGGAATAGCGGCGGCTAGCCCGGCATCGAGTCTTCCCTTGAGTACGGAGATATGTTTTGCGTCGTCGGTCCTGCGTTCCTGCGCCAAGCGGCTAGCGGCTCCAAGCCCAACAGCCAAAGCTGTCGGCACGGTCCCCGAACGACGCCTGGACTGTTGTTTGCCGCCGAAGAACATCGGCCGAAATGGCAGGCCGTCCCGTACGAACAACGCTCCGATACCCATTGGGCCATAAAGCTTGTGGCCGGAAAGACTAAGGAGATCGATGCCGGTTGCGGCAACGTCCATCGCGCAAGTCGAAAGCGACTGCGCCGCATCGACATGAAGCGTAGCCCCGAATTGGCGGCAAAGCGCTGCGATCTGGTCCAGCGCCTGAAAACTGCCGACCTCATTGTTCGCACTCATCACCGAAACGAAAGCAGGACCCTCTGCCAGCAGTTGGGACAACCGGCTCACATCGACGAAGCCATAAGGATCGACTGGAAGCTTGGTGGTTGGGTGGCCGCGAAGCGCCAGGGTAGGAAGGCAATTGATCACACTGGGATGTTCGATTGCGGAGACAATAACCTGCCAGCCTTCAGGGACGGCTCCGAGCAGGGCTAGATTATTCGACTCTGTCGCACCCGACGTGAAGACTATCTCGCCGGCAGTGGCTCCGATTAGCTTTGCGACCTCCGCGCGCGCGCGATCCAGCGCCTCGGCCGCGCGCCATCCGGCGCTATTGGCAGCATGGGGATTTCCGACGCCGCCCGCCCCCAGCCACGGCAGCATTGCGTCGAGAACGGCCGCATCGATCGGCGTTGACGCCAGATGATCGAGATAAATTTCGGTTCTCGACATGAATCCCCCGCAGTCAGGCAAATTTCCGGCGGTCGGAAAATGGGACTACCCGTTCGGCAGCTCGATCTGTGGCAATGAGCAATTCGGCCGCAACCATCGCGGCGATGACCGCAGGGCGCTTGTCACGGTTGAGGCCGGCTCCGATCGGACAGATGAGCCGTCCAAGATCGTCCGGCGTACCGCAGCGCCCGACATACCATCGCTCGAACCGTCTCCGTTTGGTTGCAGACCCGATCAACCCCGTATAGCCCATATCTGTCCGGCGTAATGCGGCTCCGGCCAGTTCGAAATCGAGCGCGTGGCTATGGGTGAGGATGAGAATGCTGGCTCCGGCCTCCGCATCACGAAGGCGGGCGACCGGGTCGGAACTCACCAACCGCACTACGCCGTTTGGCATCGGATCGGGAAACTCTTCGGCCCGGCTGTCGACCCAGACCAGTCTCATCGGCAAGGGAGCCAGCGCGTTCGCTATAGCCTTTCCGACATGTCCGGCACCAAACAGATATATGCCGGGCAGTGCCTCACGCTCATTCTGCTCAAGACGGTCGATACGCTCTAACGTTCCCAGGTCTGCTCTTTCCAACCGCACGCTGACGTGGCCGCCGCAGCACTGGCCGATGGATGGACCAAGCGCAATCTCCATTTCGTGGTCTGTGGCGCCGCTCTCGATCAAGCGTCGCGCTGCGGAGATGGCCTCGTATTCGAGCCGTCCCCCACCGATCGTACCGATCGACCGCGTGCTCAAGACCAGCATATGTGCGCCCGCCTCACGCGGTGTCGAGCCGCGCGTTTCGGCCAAGGTCACTATGACCGACGGCTCCCCAGCATCCAGGGATTGTCGCAACATATCGCCCAAGCCAGTCATGGTTCGGGCTTCCCGGTGGCGTTGCGCTGGCGCAGGTCTTCTATTGTGAATAGCACGCGTTCCGGTGTCGCCGGGGCGTCGAGCCGCGGACAAAGGCGGTAATCGGCCACGCTGGCGATCGCATCGGACAGGGCATGGAGTACGCAGGCCGCCAGCATCAATGGCGGCTCACCGACCGCCTTGGACCGGTGAATCGTTTCGGACCGATTCTCGATACCTTCGGCAAGCCGAACATTGAATATCGGCGGACAGTCGCCGCAAGCCGGGATCTTGTAGGTACTCGGCGCATGGGTTCGCAGTTTGCCTTTGTCGTCCCACCATAGTTCTTCGGTGGTTAACCATCCCATGCCCTGGACGAAGCCGCCCTCAACCTGGCCGCGATCGATTGCCGGGTTCAGCGAGCGTCCCGCGTCATGCAGAATATCAACACGGTCGACCCGATACTCACCGGTCAGTGTATCGATCGTCACTTCCGCCACGGCTGCCCCGTACGCGAAGTAGTAAAATGGATGGCCGCGGCCTGCGGCACGATCCCAATGAATAAGCGGCGTTTTGTAGTAACCCGTGGCCGATAGCGAAATCCGCGATTGATAGGCTTGGCCGACTAGGGCGGTGAAAGTTTGACTCTCGGTCCCGGCGCTTACTGTCCCTGCTGCGAAGACGATATCTTCCGGCGTTACGCCCCATTTTTCCGCTGCAAATGCTGCGAGCCGCTGTTTTATCGTGCGCGCCGCGGCCTGGGCCGCCATGCCGTTCAGATCAGCGCCTGACGACGCTGCGGTCGCAGATGTGTTTGGCACCTTGCCGGTATTTGTCGCCGTGATCCTGATACAGTCGAGATCGACTTGAAACTCTTCGGCAACGATCTGCGCCACCTTGGTGTAGAGTCCTTGCCCCATCTCCGTGCCACCGTGGTTCAGCTGGATGCTGCCGTCGGCATAAACATGGACCAGCGCGCCGGCCTGATTGTACTGCGTCGCCGTAAATGAGATGCCGAACTTAACGGGAGTCAGTGCGATGCCGCGTCGAAGGATTGGATTCGTGGCATTGTGCGCACGGATCGTGTCACGGCGCTGCTGATAATCGGAACTTCGCTCCAGATCGGCGACCAGCCCCTGGATGATATTGTCTCCGACGGTTTGGTGATAGGGCGTGACGTTCCGGTCCGTTGTTCCGTAGAAGTTTAGTTTGCGGATTTCCAGCGGGTCCTTGCCGACCGCATAGGCGATTTCGTCGATGATGCGTTCCGCAACCATCACGCCCTGGGGGCCGCCAAAACCGCGAAACGCGGTGTTGGACGCGGTGTTCGTTTTCAGAGGCTGCGACCGTATCGATGCGTTCCCATAGAAATAGCAGTTGTCGGCGTGGAAGCATGCGCGGTCGGTCACCGGACCGGAAAGATCAGCCGAAAAACCACAGCGCGCGGCAAGCACCATTTCGACACCGTCGATAACTCCGTCATCGTCGAAGCCAATTTCGTAATCCATTTCGAAATCGTGCCGTTTGCCCGTGATGATCATGTCGTCGTCGCGATCCGGGCGAATCTTGGCCGACCGACCGAGGCGCTGAGCGACCAAAGCCACGACTACGGCAAACAGATTGGACTGAGTCTCCTTGCCGCCAAAACCGCCGCCCATGCGACGCGCTTCGACCGTGATCGCGTGTGCAGGGATCGCCAGGATACGCGAAACAACGTGCTGCACCTCACTTGGATGCTGAGTTGAGCTATAGACAGTCACATCGCCATCTTCGCCGGGCACCGCTATCGCGGCCTGACTTTCTAGATAGAAATGCTCTTGCCCACCGACTTTGAGCCTCCCGCTCAGGCGGTGCTTGGCTGTGGCGAGGGCGGCGCCGGAATCGCCTAGACGAAGTTGCAGAGGCGAAAATACGAGCTTGCCGCCCGGACGGGCGGTCTCAATGTCGAGGACGGCATCTAAAATTTCATAGTCGATCTCGGCCAGCCGAACTGCACGACGGGCCTGATCGCGAGTCTCAGCTGCCACTGCGAAGATCGGCTGCCCGACATACTCCACGAGCCTATCGGCAAGAAGCGGTTCGTCGCCCAGGCCCATGCTTCCCACATCGTTCTTGCCGCCGACATCGGCGGCCGTGAACACTCGGACAACGCCGGGCGCCGAAATTACTTTGGTCAAATCCAGCGAATTGATCCGTGCATGGGCATGTTCGCTGAGGCCAAGATAGACATGGAGCAACCCCGCCGGCTCTGGGATGTCGTCGATGAACAGGGCCTCGCCGGACACATGTTTGCGTGCGCTGTCGTGCGCCGGAGATTCGTGGACGCCACCTCGAATTTGGGGGAACGAATTGGGCGGAGCTCCCTCAGGCATGGGTAATTCTCCGCTGGCCGACAAGTCTTGTTTGCGGATCGCCAACCGTCGTTTCGTTGAAGAACTTCATCAGCAAATTCGCCGACACGGTGCGGCGATATTCTGACGACGCACGCCAATCGGCGAGCGGCGTAAAATCGCCGCGCAGAGCCTCCATCGCGACAGCAACAGTGCCCAAATCCCAGTTTTTCCCGGTCAGGGCTGCTTCGGCGCCGGCCGCTCGCTTGGGCGTTCCGGCCATACCTCCAAATGCGATCCGTACGCGTGTAACGATTCCGCCACTCAGTTCGACCAGGAACGCGCCGCACACAGCGGAAATGTCCTGATCGAAGCGCTTGGAAATCTTGTAGGCGCCGAACGTCGTGCCGGGAGCCGGTTTGGGTATAACGACGCGTTCGATGAACTCGCCGGGCCTACGGTCCTGCTTTCCATAGGCTATGAAATAATCCTCGATCGGCATACTGCGCCGTTCGTTTCCATGTCTCAGAACTACCGTCGCGCCGATCGCGATCAGCGCGGGAGGTGTATCGCCGATCGGCGAGCCGTTGCCGATATTGCCGCCGAATGTGCCGACATTGCGTACCTGTAATCCCCCCGTGCGCCGCAGCAACTCGCCAAAATCGGGATAGAGCGCCGTTAGTGCGGCTTCTGCATCTGCAAAGGTTGCAGCCCCACCGATTTCGAGAGAGTCGTGGGTTTCGACGATCCTGCGCAACTCAGGAATACCACCGAGATAGACGATGCTGTCCAATATCTTCTGCGATTTGGTGACCCAAAGCCCTACATCCGTTGCGCCGGACACGATGGTGGCACCCGGGTTCGCTACGAGCACATCCGCGAGAGACTCAACAGTCGGGGGTGCGAAGTACCGCTTGCCGGCATTTTCCAGAAAAACCGATGCAATTTTGTCCCCACCGTTGAGCCGAGAATTCAGCTCTTCGGCAGTCAGCACCAGCGCGTCGGTAGAGCGATCTCCCAACTCGTACATGTGCCGTGCCGCGGCGATGATCGGCGCATATCCGGTGCAGCGGCAGAGATTACCAGCCAGTACATCGCGGATCCTATCCTCGCTTGGGCAGGCCTCGCTCAAATAGAGCGCAAACAGCGACATGACGAAGCCTGGGGTACAAAATCCACATTGCGATCCATGACAGTCCACCATCGCCTGTTGGACCGGATGAAAACCGCCGTCCCGCTTGCGCAAGTGTTCGACGGTCAGAAGGTGACAGCCGTCAAGCGTCGGCACGAAGCGAATGCAGGCATTGACCGCTTCATAGCGCACCCGTTCACCATCGATACGGCCGATCACCACGGTGCAGGCGCCGCAATCGCCCTCGGCGCAGCCTTCTTTCGTGCCGTTGAGCCTCTTGTGCAGTCGCAACCAGTCCAACACAGTCGTCGTAGGATCGATGTTGCCGATTTCTTGGATCTTGTCGCCGAGCAGAAATCGTACGACTGATCGGGTCATATGCGCATCTCCGCCTGCTCGCGTCGGATGTTATTCCGGTCGTCTCGGTCATGTGCCAACCGCCCCTGAACAAAGGTCGCGCGAACCGCTCGGTCGTCGCCGAGGGTCATCAGCACAAACAGCTCGTCTTCGATTGCGCCGTCCCAGGCCGCCATCCGATGCGCCATGGCGGGTGTCGCCCTGGTGTCGAGGACTACGAGATCGCCATAGCAGCCCAAGTCGAGCGAGCCGATTTCGGATTGAAGTCCCAGCGCGACGGCGTTGCCGCGCGTAATCTGGTGCATTGCCTCCAAAGCTGAGAAATTTTGCCCGCGCAACTGCAGAACCTTGTAAGCTTCGGCGGCGGTACGCAGCATGGAAAAACTGGTCCCGCCGCCGACGTCGGTCGCGAGACCGATTGTAATCGGTGTCGCCTGCTCCTTCATGCGAGAGCGATTGAACAGCCCGCTTCCCAGAAACAGGTTAGAGGTCGGGCAGAACACTGCGACCGATCCGCTCTCGGATAAACGGCCGAGTTCATTGTCATCCAAATGAATGCAGTGACCGAATAGAGATCGCGGGCCGAGCAGATCGTATCGGTCATAGATGTCGACATAGTCGCGCGCCCAAGGATAGAGCGACTTCACAAGTGCGACTTCGCCCAGATTCTCAGACAGGTGGGTCTGAAGATGCGTATCGGGAAATTCGTCGAACAGCGCCTTGGCCGCCGCCATTTGGGCATCCGACGACGTAACCACAAATCGGGGCGTGACCGCGTAGCGCAACCGCCCCCGCCGGTGCCATCGCTCAATCAGCGCCTTGCTGTCGTCGTATGATGTCTGAGCGGTGTCGAGGACCGAATCGGGAGCCGATCGATCCATCATGACCTTACCTGCGATCATGCAGGCGCCTCGGCGATCCGCTTCCTCAAAGAGGGCTTCGGCCGATTGGCGGTGAACGGACCCAAAGGTGACAGCTGTCGTGGTTCCACTACGGAATAGTTCGTCGATCAGAAATCGTGCGTTTGTTGCGGCATGCACGGGGTCGGCGAATTTTGCCTCAGCCGGAAATACATAAGTCTCCAGCCAATCGAGCAATTGGGCGCCGAATGATGCGATCATCTGCACTTGAGGCAAGTGGATATGCAGGTCGATGAAACCCGGCATGATTAGACAATCAGGGTAATGGGCGACGGCACAATCCGAAGGTAAAGACGCCACCAGTGTCGCCGCCGGGCCAACGGTACAGATTTTTCCTTCGTCGATCAGAATCAGGCCGTCTTCGATGTAGCGGTAAGAGCCGCCGTCGCCATGCCCCATCGGTTCGCGGACAAAGGCGAATAGCCTTCCGCGCACGGCCGACATGCCCTTGTTCTGGGGCGCTCGAGGTGCGCGAGAATCCATACCTGCCATGCCCTCTGCCATCGGTTAACGGCCGAAACAGTTTGACGGTCTCTGCGCGAAGTTGCAACATAATTGGATATCAATCCATTAAATGTGGATATCAATCTGGTATATTTTGAGAATAAATGGTGCACTGCAGAATCGAGCCGAATAATGCGCTATTATCAGCTCATCTGCTTCCGGCCTGACCCCGATTGTCGATAGAGAGTCATATGCGCATTCATTCCCCCGCAATCCGTTATTTCGATGCAGTGCGTAAGGCCGGGTCGATCCGTGAGGCGGCACGTCGCCTGAACGTCGCTTCGTCAGCCGTCAATCGGCAAATTCTGAAACTTGAAGCCGAGCTTGGAACGCCATTATTCGAGCGGTTGCCAGGGGGACTGAAACTCTCGTCCGCGGGCGAAGTTTTGACTCGCCATGTCGCCATCGTGCTGCGCGACGCCGAGCGCGCGCGGTCGGAATTGGATGCGCTTAAGGGGATCAAAACTGGCCGTGTCGAGGTCACCGCAGTTGAAGGATTAAGTGCGGATTTTCTGCCGAGCGTCATCGGACAAATGCAGCGAGAGCACAGTCGCGTGCGGATCCGCGTTATGAGCGCCGGCTCATTGAACGTCCCGGCTGCCGTTCTCAACGGAGACGTCGACCTAGGTATGGCATTCTCGCTCCCGCGCAATCCGGAACTTCACCAACTTGCGGTCGGACGATTTCAGTTGGGGGCGGTCGTAACGCCCGACCATCCGCTGGCTTCTAAGAAGAAAGTTCGAATTGCCGATTGTGCCGACTTTCCGCTGATTATGTCCGATACGCAGCTTTCGATACGGACATTGATGCACCCTATGATTGTTCACTCTGGCCGGGCGATTACGCCGACTATTGAAGCAAATTCGATCGAACTGATGAAGAATTTGGCTGAGCGCAATCTTGGCATCGCCTTCATGTCACGCATCGGCCTTGAGAAGGAGATTCGCGGCGGCACATTGGTTCACGTTCCTCTTGAGGATCGTGGGCCGGTATTCACCGAATTGGGCCTGTATATGCGCGCGAACGCCAGCCTGCCGGTCGCGGTCGATGCATTTGTTCAAATCGCCGTCGCGGAAATTCGACGACGCGCGCAGGAAGAAGAATAGACGCCGCACTCTTGGCAATAGTGATCGGACACAGTTGCCCGACGCCCGACAGAAATCGGTGTCGGGCTGACCGCTTTGCCGCCGATATCAAAGCCCTTCGCACAATTTTGGAAGGACTGTGAAGTCCCTCAACGATCAATCGGGCGATTGTCCTCGCTTCACCGCATCCATCGCTGCCTGGCCGAACATCTGCGTCACCAGATCGGTCATATCCGGGTTACGGCGCAATTCGTGGCCACCGTCTACCGCGAAGCTTTGGCCAGTCACCCAGGATGAGTCAGGTCCTGCCAAGTACCGGACCGCCTTCGCGACATCCTCGGGTTCTCCGCCGCAGCGGCCAAGGGGTGTCTGCTCGGTATAGCGGTCGAGGAAGGTTTTTTCGGTGAACATCATCGAGGAGGCATCGGTACGGGTCAGGCCGGGACGGACAGCGTTGACCCTTATGCCGGCCACTCCGAGCTCTTCTGCCGCCGCGCGGACCAATCCCTCCAAACCACTTTTCCCGGCGTGGTAGGCTGACAGATAGGCGAAGGGCATCTTTCCGACATTGGATGAAATACAGACGATGGAGCCGCCTTCCTTCATCATCGGCGCGCCATATCGCATCGCGATGAATGCGGTAGTGATGCAAAGATCCAGTGTCTTCCGAAAAGTTTCCACATCCAGCATCAGGAACGGCTTAAACGGCCCACCGCCCACCAGCGGCACGATAATGTCCAGCCGCCCTCTGATGGCAAAGGCCTTATCCAGACCGGCGCGGACATCCTCGACCGAATTGGCGTCACCGACATGGATTTCGACCTGTGCATCGGGGACTGACCGCAGAATGTCCGCCTGAACTTTGCGCAGCCCATCCTCACCCCGGCTCATGATCAGGACGGCCGCACCGTCTCTGGCCAACAGCTTCGCCGTTGCCGACCCGATGCTGCCGGAGCCGCCGGTGATGAAGGCGGCTTTTCCAGCCAGTGGTTGCGCTTGCATGGGAATAGTCTCCGTTAAAGATATGTCGTTGCGACTAAGGATTGCTAAAGTCACTATAGTCGCGGACGGCAGCACCGGCGAAGGCCAGATTTTAACGAGACCGGGCATACCGGCGCGTCCGCCCGACACAGGAGTTCGAGACATGACCGACACGCCCGCATACACACCGCCTAAGGTTTGGACCTGGAATAGAGAGAATGGCGGCAGGTTTGCGAACATCAATCGCCCGATTGCGGGCCCGACGCATGACAAAGACCTCCCGATCGGCCGTCATCCCTTACAGCTCTATTCTCTTGCCACGCCGAACGGCATCAAGGTCACGGTGATGTTGGAAGAACTGCTGGCGCTTGGCCACCTGGGTGCCGAATACGACGCCTGGCTTATTCGGATCAATGAAGGGGATCAGTTTTCCAGCGGATTCGTGGCGGCGAACCCGAATTCCAAGATTCCGGCGTTGGTTGACCACAGCGGGCCGACACCAATTCGGGTATTCGAATCCGGCGCGATATTGCTCTATCTGGCTGAGAAGTTCGGCTCCTTCCTGCCTAAAGACGCGACGCGCGCAGAATGCCTGTCGTGGCTATTTTGGCAAATGGGAAGCGCCCCTTACCTCGGCGGCGGGTTTGGACATTTCTATGCCTATGCGCCGATGAAGATCGAATATGCGATTGACCGGTTTGCGATGGAGACAAAGCGGCAGCTCGATGTCCTCGACCGGCGCCTTGGCGAGAGCGCCTATCTGGCCGGCGATGCCTATACGATTGCCGACATGGCCGTCTGGCCCTGGTATGGCGGGCTGGCAAAAGGCCAGCTTTACAACGACTCTGCCGAATTCCTGCAAGTCCAGGACTATAAAAACCTCCAACGCTGGACCGATAAAATTGCCGAACGGCCGGCGGTAAAGAGGGGGCGTATGGTCAATTCCGCCTGGGGCGAGCCTTCCGGTCAGTTGCCCGAACGCCATGACGCCAGCGACTTCCAAAACAAGACCGGAGATAAGCTTAAAACGCCGGATTAAAAGCCTCTCCACTTGGTGCTTGGGTTGAAGGCATCCCATGGCTAGGCTTGGCATAAAAGGCGGCCTGGTTGAGCGATGAGCTGACCGCATATCCGGCGTAAGGCATAGAATAACAGCTGCCGTGGAAAACTTCGGCGGGGTGAAGGGGATTGCGATGAAGCGTTTTGTAGGATTTGGGCTCGCCCTATTCGCTCTGCTTGCCGGAACGGCGCGCGCAGGTACCGAAGCGGCAATCGATACGGCCGCACGCGGGGCCGAACTCTTCGGGCAGCGCTGTGCAGTCTGCCACGATCATCCGACCGGCCGCATCCCGCCCCATTATGTGCTGAGCCATCTGACTTCGGACCAGGTTCAGGCCACGCTGACCACCGGGCCGATGCGCCAGCAGACGCAGGGCTTAAGCCCCGAGGATATAGCCCAACTCGTCATCTTCCTGACCTACAAGAACCCCGGCGCCTGGCCCAAGCCCGATCCGCACGCAAATATGTGCAAGGAGCCGGCATCGGCCGGGGAGGGAGGTCCCGAGTGGGGCAGCTGGGGGCGTGATCCGCAGAACACGCGCTTCGACCCCAACCCTGGCATCGTCGCCGCCGATGTGCCGCGGCTGAAGCTGAAATGGGCCTTCGCTTATCCGGGCAGCGAGGCCGTGGGCCAGCCGACACGCATGGGCAATCTGCTATTCGTGCCCAGTGCCACCGGCATGATCTTCGCGCTCGACGCCCGGACGGGCTGCACCTATTGGTCGCTGGACGCTGGCGCGCCGGTTAAGAGCGCGATCGGGGTTGGCCCGGCAGGTGGCAAGCTGATGGCCTTCTTTGGCGACATGACGGGCTCCGTTCATGGTGTGGATGCGCTGACCGGCCAGCCGGTTTGGACGGTCAAGGCCGACTCTCATCCATTGGCACAGGTCCGCGGGTCGCCTCGGCTCTATAAGGGACGGCTCTATGCGCCAGTGTCGTCGGGCGAGGAATCGGCAGCGGTCGATCCGGCCTATCCTTGCTGCACCTTCCGCGGCGCACTGGTCGCCTTCGACGCCGCCACCGGAAAGATCATCTGGAAGGCCTATACGATCCCCAACGAGCCGGAGAAGCTGAAGATCAATGCGGCGGGCGTCCAGGGGCTTGGCCCCTCGGGCGCCGGAACCTGGGCGTCACCGACGATCGACGAAAAGCGCAACCGCATCTATGTCGGCACCGGCAACGGCTATAGCGGCCCGGACACCGGCACCAGCGATGCGGTGATGGCCTTCGACCTCACGACAGGCAAGCGCCTGTGGGCGACCCAGGGCACGGCCAAGGACATCTATGTCGTCTGCCAAAAAGTCGGCACGGGAAACTGCCCGGATACGCTTGGCCAGGATATCGATTTCGGCAGCGCGACCGTGCTGCAGACCCTGCCCGACGGGAAGCAGGTTCTGCTGGCCGGGCAAAAAAGCGGCATGGTCTTCGCCTTCGACCCCGATCATGACGGCAAGATCGTCTGGAAGACCCGGCTGGGCGTTGGCGGGGCCTATGGCGGGGTGGAGCACGGCATCACGACGGACGGCGACCGGCTCTATGTCCCGATCTCGGACATCAAGGCGAGCGTGGCGATTCCGTCGGCCGCCGAGAAGCCTCATCCCGAGGGTGGATTGACTGCGCTTTCTCTCGCTACCGGCGCGAAGCTGTGGCACACGCCGGCCGTGCCGCCGGTCTGCGGCTGGGGCACGCTGAGCTGCTCCGGCGCTCAACCTGCGGCGCCGGTCGCCATTCCCGGCATCGTGTTTTCCGGCTCGCTGGATGGCCATATTCGGGCCTATGCCGCCGCCGACGGCCATGTGACCTGGGATTTCGACACCGGCCACGCCTTCGACGCCGTCAACGGCGGCCACGCCCACGGCGGTGCGGTCACCGGATATGGCGAGATCGTGTCGGGCGGGATGCTCTATGTGAATTCCGGCGGCGGCTATTACGGCCCGGCGGGCAATGCGCTTCTGGTGTTCAGTGTGGACGGAAAGTAGGGCTAAAGCATCAAGGCGCCGCCGTTTACGACCATTGTTTGACCCGTAACGAAGCTGCTCTGTCGCCCAATCAGAAAGCTGACAGCCCGGCCGATGTCGCTCTCCGCGTCTCCCATCCGGTGCAGGGGTGAGCGCGCGATAAGATGTTTGCGCATATGGGGCTCGCGCTTTAGATAAGACTCTTGTGCTGGTGTCATCGCCGAGGGCGCGACGGCGTTGACGCGCACGCCTAGCGGGCCCCATTCGCGGGCCAGGCTTTTCACCAGTGCGCGTTGAGCGCCCTTCACGGCGGAATAGACCGGCAGGATCGCTGTCCCGTCGATACCCGACTGCGAGGTGAGCACGATCATACAGCCCTGGCTTTCGATCAAGGCGGGTAAAGCAGCGCGTGCCGAATAGAAGATTGGCCGCAATCCGACATCGAGCGGCAACTTCCAGTCTTGGTCTCCGATATCTTCGACCGACCGGGCGCGAGCGCCGGTCAGGTTAGCATTGTGAACAATAGCGTCCAGCCGGCCGAAGGTTTCCCGGGCGAGCGCGACGGCGCCCTCGATGTTGTCTCTGCGGGTTACGTCGCAGGCGATAAAGGTGGACTGGCCACCGCGATCACGGATTTCGCCCGCGACGCTTTCAGCCGCCAAAGCGTCGATGGCACTTACAACGACCCTGGCGCCGGCACTGCCTGCGGCCAGCGCGATGCCGCGGCCTATCCCTTCCGAGGCGCCGGTAACCAATATCGAATAACCATCCAGCATCGACTGATGTCCGCCGCCCTATAGCCTCTCATGTTCTGTCTTTAACATTTCGTACGCGGTTTGCTTAGATGGCATTCATCAATCTGATTTAACTTGCTAATCTATGCTTGGCAGTCGTCGGACTGCCGATTCCGGCGATTAGGAGCTTCCTTTGATTTATCGGGCGCGCAAACAGCAGATGAGTTATGGCCGGCCGATCGGGATTATTGCGCTGGACGAGCAGATTCCTTGCCCACCGGGGACACCGGGAAACCCGACGACTTTCTCGCACCCGGTTATTTATGAGGTCGTTAAGGGTGTCGATATCCGCAGTCTGATCGGTCTCAACGACCCAGACAGTCGACAAAGCTTCATCGATGCGGGGAGGGCGCTTGTCGATAAGGGCGCCTGTGCTGTCGCGGGAAATTGCGGCTTGATGATTGTTCACCAAGCAGCAATGGCCCGGGCTCTACCGGTGCCGGTTCTGATGTCCAGTTTGCTTCAATTGCCGTTGATCGCAAGCTTGCTGGGCCCCGATCGGAAAATCGGGATCATGGCCTCGAGCCGGAAGAGTCTCAAAGACGAACATCTGCGCCTGGCGACCGGCGGAGCGAAAATCGACACCGTGCTGGCCACGATGGATGGTCGTCCGCACTTTCGCGCGGCGGTCGGGGATCAAAGCGGTGTACTCGATTTCGAGAAGGTTGAGGGCGAGGTTGTCGAGGTGGCTCAAGGGCTGGTGGCGGATAATCCCGACGTAGGCGCAATCCTGCTCGAATGCGTTGATTTGCCTCCCTATGCCTATGCCGTCCAGGAAGCGGTTGGGCTTCCTGTTTTCGATATGACCACATTGATCGGCCATGCGCTCAGCGCTCTGGTACGCAAACCCTTCGTCGGCGTTTATTGACGCGGTACGTCCTGGTCAATCGTATGCCGCTTCGCCCAGCAGCTGCAGAAGAGCTTTGGTCAACCTGCCGTCCGGTTCCGCCAGTTCATCCATGATTGTGAAATGGTCGGTGCCATTTGGATGAACTAGCCAGCCTGACAGCCCTGCCTGTATCCAGGCGGCGTGATAGTCGTCGGTCTGACGGATCTTTTCGGGCAGTTCGCCAGCACCGACGGCGAAGCAGACCGGCCCGGCACGAGCTGGCAAGTGCCATATGGGTGAGTTGCGGTCCGCGCAAACGACATCCATTCCGATGGCGTCGTTGTAGCGCGACAGCCTAATCGGCTCCAGATCATAAGATCCGCTGACCAACAGCGCCGCCCCGACATCGGGTCTGCCTGTCAGCATTGCGGCCAGATGGGCGCCTGCGGAACTGCCGGCGACGACCAGCCGGTCTTGCGCGGCCCCAAAATCGCCAAGACGCGGGACCAGCCAATCCAGGGCGGCCTTTATCTCCGCGATGATTCCGTCCAGGTTGATCTCAGGGCACAGTGTATATTCCACGATCGCGACATTCACGCCGTGGGCAAGCGGTCCGCGTGCGATGAACGCTTCGCCTTCCTTATCGCACCATTGCCAATAGCCGCCATGGATGAAGAGCAGGGTCGGCTGCCCCGGGCGGTTCGTGGGGAAGAAATCCAGGCGGTTGCGCGAACCTGAGCCGTAGCGCAAATCGCGCAGGACCGGCACAGATCGGTACAGCACGGCGCTGGCTTCAGCCCATCGCTCCAGTATGGCTGCGGATTCTCGAACCTGGGCACGACTATCGTATGCGCGGTCGAGTTCGGCCCGCGTCATGCCGCGAAAGATCGGCCGATCCGGCATCGCGGCCGCGATCAGTTCCGGAAGCGGGCGGCGGCCTGCTCATAGAATTCCAAGCTCGGTGTATAGCCGGGGTCCCAATAGAGATCCTTCTTGAACTTGACGTTCATCTTGTCGACGGTCGCCTGAATTGCCGCCACTTTTTCCGCCGGCCAGCCATGCTGCTGTGCGTAGGTAATGCCGAGATCGGCCCGCGCTGTGAGATAGCCATCTTGGGATGATTTCTCGGCGGCGTAGGCTCCGCCCATAAACCAGTCAATCAGCGCCATGGATTTGTCGACCGTGCCGCGATTCTTGGCCGCGGCGGGGATCATCAGGTTCTGGGACCACTTGTCGTAGCCTTCGATGGTGTAGGCGTGGGCAACGTCCATTCCCTTGGCCTGAGCCGCGCGGGTCGCCGGTTCCCAACAGCTGATCGCCAGTACCTCGCGGTTCTCCAAGAGCTGCACCTGCTCGTCGAAGGACTTGTAGAGCGTGCGGAATTGTCCCGCTTTCTTTCGTTCGATCAGATAGTCGGCTACACTCTCGCACTCACTCTTGGTCATCGTGGCGATGTCTTTGATGTCCACGATCTTGTGATATTTTAGATAGATCGCGCAGTAGGGGATCGAGAACAGGCCGATGTCCAGCGCGACTTTCCCTTTCGTGCGCTCATCGTCGAACAGAAGCTTCCAGGATACTTCGGCCGGCGCGTTGGGCTCGCCCAAATCCTTCCAGAAATAGGCAAAGGCGTCGGCGTTGATCTGGAACGGCATGCCCCAGACGTTCTTGCCGTTGGGCGATGACGGCGCGGCGTCGCGCACAATCTGCGGCGTTCCTGCCCAATGGCTGAGCTTCGCTGTATCGATCGGCAGCAGCAGGTCCTGGTCGATCAGCATTTCGTAGGTACCGCTGAGGCTGGTGACGACGTCGTAATGATCGCCGGCGTCGTTGGCGATCATCTCGTGCAGAAAGATACCGATATCGTCGCCCAAGGGCGTCCACTCGACTTTGAGCCCCGTATCTTTCTCGAACTCTTGCCAGCTATTGGGCATGCCGTTGGTGACGCCCAGGACCCGCACAATATTGTCATTCGGTGCGGAAGCCCTGGCGCGTCGCGGCCGTGCAGGGAAAAGCGTTTCGCCAGCTGCGGCGGCGGCTATCGCCAGTCCCGCACCCCGCATGAAGCGCCGCCTGTCGAACGGGCGGCGCTTTGTCAGGGCTCCAGGGTGAGTCGGGGGCTCTTGCCTCTTTTCGGTCATCTCGTCCCTCCTGTCGCTTGGGATCCGGTCAAGCCGGACCAGGTCATCCCAGAGACATGCAGGAATGATGCCGGTCTCGCGACAGGCAGAATGACCGGTCGCCGCGCACCAAATTGTTAACAATGTATTTGAGTTTAGTGCACATCGAATAGGCAGTTGTTGGCAATGTGCTTCCGTTTTAGACACCGCCCGAAAAGCCGCAGGCTTAAGGCCTTGACGACGACGGCGCAGATGTCCGGGCTGCAGCCCTCGCGGCAAATTGGCGTGCTTTTTGCAGTGCACCAAACAGGAAATCTCTTCCGGACCTGAACCAAGGATTGCAACAAAGCCAACGGAGGCAAAAAATGCGCCAATTGTCAGTTTATCTTGGATTGCCTCATCTTTTCGCCGTGGCGCTTCTTTTCGCGCCTACGCCCGCCGCGGCACAGCAGGAGGCCGCCGCATCTGCTACGTCCGATCAGCCCGAAGAGATTGTCGTTACAGCCCGCAAACGATCTGAAGATGTTCAAAAGATTCCGGAAAGCATCTCGGTTCTCAGCGGCTATGCGCTGACGCAGAACCATGTGCTCGACTTCCAGGATATTGCGCGCACGGTTCCGGGCATGTCGTTCAATGTCGGCAGCTCGGTGTTGGGCGGCACTGTCGGGCCGGGTTCATCGAACATCGTGATCCGCGGCATCAGCTCCCAGTCCGGATCGGCGACGGTCGCGCTCTACCAGGACGATACGTCGCTGACGGAAAGCAACATCTATGATGGCGCCGTTGACCCGAAATATGTCGACATCAGCCAGATCGAAGTGCAGCGCGGTCCGCAAGGCACGCTGTTCGGCGCCAGCGCGATGGGCGGCCTAGTGCGCATCATCAGCAACCAGCCCAAGTTCAATGAATATGAAACCACCGTGACGCTGGATGCGTCCGGCACCTCCAATGCCTCAGGTAACTATGTCGGCACCTTGGTCACCAACATACCGATCGTCGAAGACAAGCTCGCGATCCGCTTCGCGGCACAGGAGGGTTACAATAGCGGCTGGATCAACCAGTACGCCCAAGTGTCGACGCCTGCGATGCCGGTCAACAACTTCACCCAAGCCGGTGCGCTGGTGCACTCTGGTATCAACTGGGAGCTGTGGGACACGGGACGGCTGACAGCAAAGTTCCAGCCCATGGACAACCTGGTCGTCACGGCGACGATCTTCGCGCAGTATGACCATAGCGGCGATACGCCGGTCTTCTATAGCGAGTCCGGCCTTTTCGCGACGGAAAAGCAGGTGCGCGAACCAATCGAAGACGAGGTCGTGACGCCGACCCTAAAGGTCGTCGATTCATTCAGCGATTTCGACCTGACGTCGGTGACCGGCTATTTCTATCGCCAGTTCAAGTTCCAGACTGACGGAACCGTGTTCAACGACGTGCCGTTCGCCACCGCTTTCGTCGACGGGAACTTGGCCGGCGTTCCGGGATTCGTTCCTAATACAGCGGCCGACGACACGATCCTTGCTGGTACGCCCGACCGTGTACTCCGGCAGAACAATACCTACGATTGGTCTCAGGAAATCCGCGCCACTTCGAACAACGCCGAATTCATGGGCCATTCGCTCAACTGGATCGCAGGCGTTTATGTCGACGCGTCGCGTTCCGACCGCGACGACAATCAGTTTTCATACGGAATTTCGCAAGAATTCCAAAACATCTACGGCTTCGGCATCAATAGTCCGCAGTCGCCGGTGTCGCCGATTTATTTCCCAGCCTTCCAAAAGACCGCCACTATCGGGGACGAGATCTATTTCGACCACGATAAACTCGACCAGGTGCAGATTTCCGGGTTCACCCAGGCGGACTATGAAATCATCCCGAACCTGAAGGCTACGGCGGGAATACGGTACGAATATTCCCATATCAGCTATTTCCGCGAGAGCGGCGGCATCTACGACGCCGGCTCGCTGACCAATCCGCTCACCCTGACCCAGAAGGGCTATGCGGCAACGCCGAAATTCTCGCTCTCCTACGACATTTCGCCTAACGACACGGTCTATACGACAATCGCCAAGGGCTACCGTATCGGCGGCCCGACGGGACCGGCCAGTACGGCTGGCTGTCTGGCCTTGCTGGCCGCTTTCGGCGACACAACACCGGGCGGACCGACCAAATACGGCGCCGATAAGCTGTGGAGCTATGAGGCCGGCGCCAAGGGCCGGGCGCTGGACGGCAATCTGAGCTACGACGTCGATGCCTTCTATGTCGACTGGACGAACATCCAGCAGTCCATTCCGCTTGCCGGCTCCTGCGGCGAGAACGTCGTGCAGAATGCCGGCAACGCCGAAAGCTACGGCGGCGAAGCCGAGCTCACGTATCGCCTGATGAAGGGGCTCACCATCGGCATGAATGCCAGCATCACACATTCGGTGTTCACGGCGACGACGCCGCTTCTCGCGGGCGTCGTCGCCGTCGGCGAGGAGGTGCCGGATGTGCCGCGTTATCAACTGACGCCTTCGATCGAATACAACTTCGCAGTAGGCAACGGGTACACCGGCTTCGCCCACATCGATTATACCGAGGTCGGGCCGTCGCACGGTACGACGTTGACGACCGATCCGGACTATTATCAGCCCGCCTACGGCGTGATGAACGCGAATGTGGGCATCGATATCGATGCGCTGGAAGTTCAGCTCTACGCAAAGAACCTGCTCAACGATCACACGATCATCGCTCGTCCGACGGTCAACTATAACGAGGAGGGCTATACGGTGCGGCCGCTGACGGTCGGTGTAAAAGTACAGACGACGTTCTGACGACGGACCAGATTTTGGGCTAGGCTCAGGCGGTGTCTTCCCGCTCGAGTCTGGCCCAAATTGCTTTCACATGGTCGCGCAAAATTAAAGCGTCGCTCCACCGATCCGACAGTTCCCACCCATTGGCATCGGTGATGGCATAATCGGTCGGACCCAGCTCGCAGAGGAAATTGAGCACGCGGCCGGGCCGCTGCGCGCGATGTTTGCGCCACAGGCGGAACCCGCGCTCCCACCAAGCGAGAAACAGATCCAGCCAAGGCTTGGTCTGGGGAAAGGCGACCGGCAACTGTATCTGCTGGTTCGAGGCGATACGACCTTGGAACGATTCGGCACGATCGAGAATACGGTCGATGTGGTTCTGTGTAATCTCGGGCAGCGGAAGGTAGAACTCCCGACCGAGGACGTAGTGTGAAAGATCGGCGCTGATCAGAAGATCGGGGACCGAATCGAGGAACTGCAACATCGCGAACATGTCATTTGAGAGGCTGTTGCGGTGTGTTTCCAGATGCATCTCGACGCCCGCCGCTTCGGCCATCTCCATCAGTCTGAACAGCACCGGCACCCCGGCGGCGACTTCCACCGGCATGATTTGGCAGATGATATCGAGGTAGCGGACCTCCAGTTCCTGGGACAGCCTGAGAATTTCCGGAAAATCGGCGAAGCGCGCCGGGAAGGCAGTCAGCGTGCAGCCCATCCCGTGCCGATCGATCAGCGGTTTCAGCCGGCGCGCCCGCGCCATGTCGGTGACGCTGAGATCGATGCAGACGCCGTCATAGCCGGCGCCGACGATCTTTTCGAAGATCGCCTCATCGGAATCCTCGACACCGTCCGGCCGCCTCAACTCCATAGCCCAAAGCGATTGGAATATCTCGAGCTTGAGCGGCGGGGCGTCGCTCACGCGGCGGCCTCCTGCCGGGCTGCTTCGGCGCGGCGAAAGCCACGCACGACATCGATCTGCGCCTGTATATAGCCGCGTGTCGTCGCCTCAGCGGCGTTGGTCTTGCGGCGGATTTCACGGTCGAGCGTGGGTAGCAGATGAAAGGGAACGCTGGGATAGGTGTGGTGCGCCGCGTGGTAGGACATGTTCCAAACAAGCCAGCGCATCCAGAACGGCCCCTTCAAGGTGCGCGTGCATTTGAGCGTGTCGGGGTCGTAGCCGAGACCGGTGTGCTCTCCCATGTTCTGGAACTGATAGAAGACCTTCATCACCAGCAGCGGACCCAGCCAATATTCGAGCGCGATCCAGGACTGAAATCCGAGCGACAGCAGAAGGATCATCGCATATCCCGCGAGATGGAAGCGCGCCTCTCGGACCATCAGCGAACGCTCCGAATCGTTCAGCCACCAGACATAGCTGGGGAAAATTCCTCGCGCGGCCGACACCATTGCCTGCACCTGGCCCCAGCCGAACGGCAAACCTGAGAGGCTCATCCGCCAGCCCTTCATATCGTAGATGCCGTAAGCCAACAGCTCGGGGTCCTTGGCCGGATTCTGGGTATTGCGATGGTGCGCGAAATGAAACTTCCGGTCCCACTGCGCCGGCAGGATCATCAGGAAGCCGATGATCTCACCGATCCAGGCGTTGAGCGCGCGTGAACGGAAAGCCGTGCGGTGCGACATCTCATGCTGGCCGGCATAGAGGCAGTTCAGCACGATGCCCTGTGTCATGAATGGCAGGATTACCCACCACGTGCCGTTTGCGACAGCGATCAGCGTCGATGTCGCGGCGAGCGCCGCCACCTGATTGAAAAGTTGGATCAGGCCGCGACGATCCGACCGGACGCTGAGCTGCTTCAGCCGTTCCGGCGCGACGAGCGGTCCCGAACCCTGATTTGTCCAGTCATCCATCCGATCACCCTTGTGCTGCTCTCTCGGTCGTCGCTTTCGGGTATGCACAGAATGTGCCAGCAGACTTGTTTGCCAAGGCCTCTGAAAATAAATCGGCTGCGAGCGCGCCTATAAAATTGTGTACAATATGATAAGTGATGGAGCGCATAATTTAGGCATGTGTAAACATGCTGGGCGTTTTTTAGTCATCGCCCAGCTACGAAATTCATCATGGTGTCTCGGCTTCGAGCGATACGTGGGCGCTCACGATGCGCCAGCCGTCCGCGGTCCGCACCCAGGTCTGACTTTGTCTGCCGATGCGTTGCTCGCCGGTTCGATGGAACTCGGTGTTTGCGGTACCAAAATCATATCCGAAGCTGGTGATAACCGTTGTACCGAGCGTGCGTTGGGGGGATCCGCCCGAGCGTGCCCGCCGGAAAGCGGTGATCGCCTCGTATCCATAGAGCCGTTCGCCGACGCCATAGCGAAGGGTGAGCGGCGAATTCCAGAAGAACGCATCGAGCGCGGCTATGTCGTTTTGAATCAGCGCTGTTTCGTAGCGTTCGAATGCAGCCGTAATATCGGCGAGGGTTGAGGGATCGTTAACAATCACTGCGCATCTCCCTATTGGCCCAGGCCGATGCCGGCGTACGCACCTTCGCGACGCCAACTTGCTCAAGTTCGGCCGCAACCCTCAGAGCGGTTTCCTCCCGCCATGCTGCAGCGATGATCTGCACACCGATCGGCAAACCGCTCGGTAGGTTGACCGGCACGGATACGATCGGCAGGCCAATAAAACTAAGCGGTTGGGTATAAATCCCAATATTGGGGCGAAGTGGGACTTCGCGGTCGCCCAACTGTAGCGTCGTTTGATCCAAGCGCGGCGCTGTGGATGGTGCGACAGGGGCGATCAGCACATCATAATTTTGGAATATGGTCCGAAGTTGGTTCTTGAAGGCGCCGCGAATTCGGTGTGTGCGATCGATAACGGCGCCCGGTAACAAGGCGCCTGCAAATAGACGATCACGCGTAGCCGGATCGAAATCCTGAGGCCGCGTTAAAAGGTTTTTTAGGTGAAACGCACCGCCGCTGGCGGCTGTCAGGCAGAAAGCAGCGGCTCTTGCCTCTGCGACGCCGGATAGAGTGACAGTTCGATATGTGCCCAGCGCAGATGCAACTTTGACCGTTGCCTCCAGCACTTCAGGGGTCGCACCGGCATGGAACCAGCCGTCGAGCATGCCCACTCGCCAACCTGCTATGGGGTGACTTAGGGTGGGCAGGGCGCGTTCGACCGGCCGTTGCAGGCAAAATTGGTCTTCCGGATCGGGCCCCTGCATCAGATCGTAAACAAGCGCCAAATCGCGAACCGACCGCGCAAAAAGTCCGACATGATCCAGCGCATGAACGAACGGGTAAACGCCTGTGCGCGACAGCCGACCTAATGTCGGCTTGAGGCCGAAGACGCCGCAAAAGCCGGCGGGCACGCGAATCGAGCCATTTGTATCGGAACCTAGGCTGAAGGGGACTATGCCTGCAGCTACGGCCGCTGCCGATCCGCCTGACGACCCCCCTGCGGATCTCTCTAGGTCGTGGGGATTATGGGTCGGGCCGTAATGTGCGTTTTGCGTTGTAAAACCATAAGCGAACTCATCCATATTGTTTGTACCGACCAATATCGCCCCAGCCGATTTCAACCGAGCGATGACCGTGGCGTCCTGCGAAGCTGCAGGCAAATCCCGCAATATCTTCGAGCCGGCAAGCGTGGTTTCGCCTTTGACGTCAAAGAGATTCTTGACCGCAAACGGGACGCCGGCCAAGGGACCGGGGTCTAAGTTTCGGGCGATATTTTGGTCGACCGCATCGGCATCCTTCATCGCATTTCGAGAGAAAACGGAGGTAAAGCAATTCAAACTTTCGTTGAGCGCGGTAATGCGTCCCAGTGAGGCATCTGTGACGACGGCAGCACTAATGCGCTGCCGTCTGACCTCGTGAGCAATTGCGGTCCCATCTAGAGCAAGTATATCGCTCACGGCTCGAATTCTTCTGCGGAAACCACGTCGCCGGGGATCTGAGCCTTCATGACCAGAGCTGCTTCGACCATCAGTCTTTGGAAGTTCCCAATTACACTCTCGCGATACGCCTCGGGGATGTCGATCCCCAGAGATTTGGCCATCTCAACTATGGCGCTCGCGTTTGGTGACTCCATTTTGGTATCCGACTTAGAGTTCGACCGCGACGGCGTCGATTTCAATCAGCCAGGATGGGTCCATCAGCGAATGGACACAGATCATCGTCGATGCAGGCCGATTTTCCCCCAGGAACGTCGTCCGCAGCTTATTGAATGCGAGCTTGGCTTCAGGCGTCATATCGACTGAGGGCGTGATAAAAATTCCGGTTCTGACGATATTGGCCGACGACATCCCCGCCGAGCGCAAGACCGCGCCGACATTGTCCCAGGTCAACTTTGCCTGAGCGAGAAACCCATTCGCCACTTTGCCGGTCGGGTCTGCGCCCACTTGGCCCGAAACATAGACCATGCGTTTCGGTTTCCCGATCTCCAGGCCCCAGCTCAAGGGCGCGCCAATCGATGCGATCGTCGGGGGATTATGCGGCACAAACAAGCGGCGGCTCCTCGAAAGTTTCAGTTTTGGCGTGGATATTCATAGCGCTTCCTGATCATAACCGCACGCCGCTGACTGGCAGTGCAATCGCGTGCCGAAACATTACGGTCAGACAGCCTAACCGTATGCCGGGCGTCACCAGATAGCACTGATTTCCGCCAGCAGTGGCCGTTTTTTTGCATCGCTGGAAGGAGACGTCGAACTGCCGCCGAGATCAGGTATCATGCGTTGGAGAGCTAAGAAGATCGGCCTTCATGCTTTCTAGAAAAACGGCCGCAGCGCTTGGCAGTTGGCGATTTTTTTTGACGCCGATGACCAATCGTCCGCGAAGCCCTCGGTCCGTCAGGGGGATCGCCTTCAGTTGTAGCTCCCCCTCAGGTTGGACGCCGATCTGAAAACATATCGCTTGGCATTCAGCGGCAATCCTTTTCATCACCTCAATCGAGTTGCCGGTTACGATCGGGTCTAGCGGCAAGGAGGCCTGTTCGGCTGCAGCGTCGATAAGGCGCCGCCCACCGAGACTCTCATCACCCAGCAATAACGGGTATCCCGAACAGTCGGTGAGTCGCAACGAGGATTTTCCGGCCAACGGATGATCGCTAGCCATGATGGCATGAAGGGTCTCGCCCCTTTCGGCGATCACCTGGAATCCTCGGTCCGTAGGCGGATTAAAAGCATAACCTATATCGGCCTCTTCCGAGAGAACGGCCGACACGACCTCACGGCTTCCGGTAACGCTGTACTCGAAGCTGACTCTGGGATGGTTTCTCTGGGACGCGACGATCAGCCTGCCGATCAACTCTGCCTTTGCTTCAATCACGGCGACACGGACATGACCCCGCCTCAAGCCCCGCAAATCCTCGATTTGTGAGCGGGTCATTTCGAAGTCGCGCGCCATGCGCCTGACATGACCCAACAACATCTCACCCGCGCTGGTCAACCGGACGCCGCGCGGCAGTCTTTCGAACAGATGCACGCCTAGATTTGCCTCCAGATCGAGAATCTGCCGATTGAGGGCGGAAGAAGCGACATTCAGAGTTCCTGCCGCTTTGCGCATTGAGCCATGCTGTGCGACCGCTTCGAAATAAGCGAAAGAGCGCGATCGCGATTGATGAAGCGTTCCGTGTCCTTGGCTTTGAGTCACATACTCTCTCCGATCGCGTTCACCTTCCGGAATTGGAGCGAGGGTAGCATGACTGGCCAAGAGTGCTGCAAAAAAGCGGTCGGTGCACTCGGAAAACGATGCTAGGCCTTGGTGTCTCCCATGCGTTTAAGCTTCACTGGATGAATTCGGCCAGGGAGCTGACAGTATGACCGATCGCGGTATTGACGCCGGGATGCGCCGAAATCGGCGATGCCGCGTCGACCTTGTGCCTATGGGTCATCCTGGCGATCTATCAGGCATCACCCGGCTGCTGGACCAGGACGACATCCAACCGGGTTCGATAGTCGCCATACTCGGTAAGACCGAGGGAAATGGCTGCGTGAACGATTTCACGCGGGCTTACGCCGTTACCGTTCTGCAGGTGATGCTGGCTGAGCGACTGGGCTGCTCGGCAGCAGAAGCCGGCGATCGCGTATCGCTGATCATGTCTGGTGGAACTGAAGGGGGAATATCGCCCCATTTTCTAGTGTTTTCCGTTTGTGCTTCGTCGTTACCGCAGGACGGATTGCCTTCACTGGCGATCGGAACTGCCTTCACCCGCGATATTCTGCCAGAGGAAATCGGTAGTCTGGCTCAGGTCCATGCGACGGCTGCCGCGGTTCGGGAGGCTATGGCTAGGGCATCGCTGAGCATCCAGGACGCGGTCCATTTCGTTCAGGTCAAATGCCCCCTCCTGACCAATGCCCGTGTCGCGGATGCGGAAAGCCGCGGGCTGGCAGTAGCGACCAAGGATACTTATGCGTCTATGGGCGTATCGCGCGGCGCGTCTGCTCTCGGTGTCGCCGTCGCCTTGGGGGAGATAGACGGGTCTGTGTTGACCGAGGCAGACATTAACCGTAATTTTTCGCTGTGGTCGGGCTGCGCGAGCGCTTCAGCCGGCATTGAGTTGATGCGAAGCGAAATCGTAGTAATGGGCAACAGTTCCGAGTGGTGTGGCGACCTGACTATCGGACATGCAGTTATGCAGGACGCGATCGATTTTCCCGCTGTAAAATCTGCATTGCGATCGGTCGGCATTGTGGAAGACGACCAGTTGCCGCCAGATGAGCGGTCACGGATTCATGCCGTTCTGGCGAAGGCAGAGGCCTCACGTTCCGGATTGATTCGAGGCAATCGTCACATCATGTCGGATGATAGCGACATCAATGCCACACGGCACGCGCGTGCTATGGTCGGAGGGGTCGTTGCGGCTGCAATCGGGCGCACCGATTTGTTCGTCTCTGGTGGCGCCGAGCACCAGGGTCCGGACGGTGGCGGACCGATAGCGATCATCGCTCGCAAACGTCATTGAGCCGCGGTGGATGTTCGTTCGTCTGCCGATCGATTTCGAGCGGATCGGCCCCATCCAAGGAGTGATTAAAAGCAAAGCAAATTGGTCTTGGATGCCTATATATTGCACACTATGACAATGAATATTGTCAACAATAAATGACAATGATATCGGCAACTCTCTGTTTGCAAGAACAATAACCAAGCCGGTTTGTTGGCATGAAGGATGCAATAGTTCCGCTACGGGTCATTTCCCGGTGACCGTCAGACGGGACGATCCAGCGATGTTAGAGACGATCCGATCAGCGTGCCACAATTGCCATATGAAGCAGTTTGTCGATGGTCTGAGTTCGGGCGTCATTTCGCCGGTGAGTGTCGTGCGATGAGCTATCCGACGGCGCGAGCAATTCCGATATCCGCTTTGCCGTTGATCGATATTGCAAAGCTGAAATCCACGAAACTTTCCGATCGTGAAGTTGTCGCACAACAGATTCGCCAAGCCTGTCTCGATAAAGGCTTCTTCTATATTGCGAACCATGATGTCCCGGCGCCTCTCGTCGACGCGGTTTTTCGCGAGTCTCGTAGCTTCTTTGCTCTCCCACTCGCAGACAGGATGTCAGTCCGTCGCAGTCGTTCCGCCTGCAATCGCGGGTTCGAGCCGATGGGCGGCCAGGATCTGGAGCGGACCGGGTTTCCGGATCTGAAGGAGGCTTACGATCTGGGGGTCGAGCAGGTTGAAGCTGATCATGTCGTCCGCCTGCAATACGCGAATATTGGTCTTAACCAATGGCCGAGTGGCGCCCCGCTGTTTCGCCGGGTGATGGAGGCATATTTCGAAGCGATGCTGGCACTCGCGATCCGATTGATGGGTGCACTCGCGCTCTCCTTGGGCTTGGCAGAGAATTATTTCGATGGCTTTTGCGCGCAGTCGGTAGCTTTGCTTCGCCTGCTGCATTACCCGCAACAACCGGTAAAGCCCTATGCCGGTGAGAAGGGATGCGGCGCTCACACCGATTGGGGCGCTATCACAGTATTGCTCCAAGATGATGCCGGCGGTCTTCAGATTAACGACCCTGCGCATGGTTGGCTTCACGCACCGCCTCGGACAGGTTCATTCGTGGTCAATCTGGGAGATATCGTTGCCCGATGGACTAATGATCGATATCGTTCGACCGAACATCGGGTGATCAACCTGTCCGGACGCGATCGCTATTCCGTGCCGTTCTTCTTCGACGGTAATCCCGACCATCTCATTTCCTGCCTACCCGGTTGTTCAGGTCCGAACGATCCACCGAAATATGCGCCGGTCACGGTAGCGGCCCATACTGACGCAATGCATCGTCTGGCGGCGGTTACCACTCCAGCTGAACGATCGGCCAATGGCTGAGAGCGTCAAGTCGGAGAAGATCGCAAGCCGAGACTCTATCCGGTCTGGTGGGCGGATATACTCCGTACTAAGCTTGCACAAATTGTTAACAATATGAGCAGTCCCGCGCTCCCGATGACAAGTGAATTCCTTGAGCGAACCCGATCTACGTCGCAGGCAGGCGGTTTCGCCCGACACTTCGCCGCGGCCAGGGAATGGCTGTCGTCCGAGCGCGCGCCGGTTTATATTTTCGCGTTCATCTGGTGCCTCGGCGTGATCGTGCCGGTGATCATTTCCGCCGTCCTTTCTTTGCTGAAGGCCAGAGGCCTTCACATCGTTTGGGCCGTCTCACTTCACGCCTATCGCGATATCGTAGAAAGCGGCAGATGGGAGGTGGTAGTGCGTACGCTGACCGCCGCTGGGATAGTCACAGCGATTTGCCTAGTCACGGGGTTTCCGTTTGCCCTGTGGCTTGTCAAACGCGCTAAGTCGCAAAAGTTAACCCAGTTTGTCTTCATGGCGCTTACCGTGCCCTTCTTCCTGGATCCATCGGCAAGGACGCTGGTTTGGCGCGGAGTTCTGGGGTCGACGGGGTTGATTAATGCCGCCCTGATGAAACTCCATCTGATCGACGCACCGATCGAATGGCTTCTGTTCTCGGATTTCTCGGTCTATCTCGGACTAGTCGGTCCCTATTTCCCGAATATGGTGATGCCGATCTATTTGGCGATACTGCTGATCGACAACGAACTGATCCAAGCGAGCGCGGATTTGGGGGCCACGCCGGCGGCTACGCTGCGCAATATCGTCATTCCTCTTGCGATGCCCGGGATTATCGCCGGAGTCATCTTCACTTTCGTCCCCGTCATGGGCGACAGCATCGTCCCGACCATTCTGGGTGGCGGAAAGAAGGAGTATCTCGCCGACACCGTGATGTCGCTGTCGACGGCGATGAATTATGCGGGCGCGGCTGCCTTTGCGACGATCATATTGATGCTGACCGCAGTGCTTGCAGCAGTCTTTCTACTGTTTCGCCAGCGCATGACGCTGGCACGCGGCATCGCCGACCGGGGGATTACGGCGTGACTGCCGCCACCTTCGACAATTTTGCCCACAGGGCGGCGCGCCGCGAGGCACGACTGATTGGGATTGCAATCTGGCTGACGCTAATCGCCGGTTTCGGCATCACCACACTGATTTATGCTCCGGTGGTCTGGCTGGGGGTGCTTTCGATCAGCTCCGACCCTTTAGCCGGACTCCCCGGCTCGTTCACGCTGGGTTGGTACTACGGGCTGTTCACCGACACCCGTTGGCTCCATCCGCTGATCGTCTCGTTGGAAATTGCTGTCGCGGTCTCCACCCTGTGCATGATTTCAGCGACGCTGGTCGGCAGGGTCCTGCCTCGCCTTAAGCGTGGACGGGCGCCGTTGTTGGCGGCCTTTCTCTTGCCTTTGGTCGTTCCCGGCATCGTCGTCGGGATCGATGTTTTCATTTATTACAAGATGTTCCTGACCTTAAAAATGGGCATCTGGTCACTCATCCTGGTTCATTTTATCTGGGCCTTTCCATTCGCACTGATCGGCATGCTGGTCGTCAGCAGCCGTTTCGATGTGCGACTTCTTGAGGCCGCTGCAGATCTGGGGGCGTCCCCATGGCGTCGGTTCTGGGATATAGAAAGGCCGTTGCTGACTTCGGGTGTGGTCACTGCCGGGATGTTCGGATTCCTGCTGTCCCTGACAGAATTGCCGCGCAGTATATTTGTCGCTGGTCACACACAGACCTTGCCGCTTTTTACTTGGGCCGAGACGATGTCGCGCGGCTCGCATGTTTCGTTGATCTACTGCCTAAATACGATCATCGCCATCGTAAGCATTGCGCTCAGCGTTCTTTCGGTTTGGTTGTTAGGGCGGCGGGTGAAGTCTTGAGCACCATGGCAAATATCCTTCACCCCCAGGCTTCAGTCGAATTCTCATGCCCGGCACTGGAGGCGATCGATATCGTCCATCGCTACGGCAGCGTCACGGCGTTGGACCATGTTTCCTTGGCAGTCGAGGAGGGAGAGTTCGTGACCATTCTAGGGCCGAGCGGCTCTGGAAAAACAACCCTACTGCGCGTCATTGGAGGTTTCGAAACACCAACCAGCGCCGGGCGTCTCGATATCGCTGGGGTCGATGTACGCGGCCTGCCCGCCAACCATCGTGAAGTGGCCACCGTGTTCCAGCATTATGCTCTCTTCCCCCATATGACGGTGGGGCAGAACGTCGAATATGGGTTGAAGGTTCGCGGTGTGATGCCCGCAGGCCGCAGACGGCAGGCCGAAGAGGCGCTCAGACTGGTCCGGTTGTCTGACAAATATAATCGCCAAGTCCACCAGTTGAGCGGCGGTGAAAAACAGCGCGTCGCATTTGCCCGCGCACTTGTTACCGAACCCAGAATATTGCTGCTTGACGAGCCAATGGGCGCCCTCGACGAGAAATTACGCCGGGAAATGCAGGTCGAGATTCGTGCTTTGCAGCGCGAGTTGAAGGCGACATTCATCCAGGTGACCCACAGCCAGGAGGAAGCGCTGACAATGAGCGATCGGATCGCGGTGATGAATCGCGGCCGTATCGAACAGTTGGGGACGCCGGCCGAGATATTCGACCGGCCAGCGACCCGCTTCGTCGCATCCTTCATGGGGATGACAAATATATATGACGGAACCGTGCGTGCCGTTGATGGCAAAACAGTTCGATTGGACGTCGCTGGTCATATTCTATGCGGTCTTTGGACCGGACCAAACTCGCCGCTAATCGGCTCCCGTGCATTCGCGGCAATTCACCCTCAGCGTGTCGCCATCAATCCGCTGCCAGACGGGGGATCGTTCGGTCTGCGAGGGCAAGTACAGTCGGCTGCCTACAGAGGGGCCCATACCGATATCGTCCTTGAGACAGCCATCGGCGACTTTACCGCATCCGTTGGCGGTTTCGCTCCAGTCGGTGGCACCGAGGTTGCGGTGAGCTGGCACCCCGAAGACTGCGCTATCGGCGCGATCGGAGAGGCGACCTGATGCATATTAAAATCATAAATCCCAACACCAACGCGATCTTTACTCAACGCAATCTCCTGCTGGGACGCGCGGTTGCTTCTGCCGGGACCGTGATATCGGCCGCGGAGCCCCGATTGGGCACGGCATCGGTCGAATGTCACATAGAGGAGGCTATTGCTTCCATCGGCGTAGTCGAGGAAGTGCTCGCTGGAGAGCGTGACGGTGTCGACGGTTATGTGACCGCCTGCTTTGGCGACACCGGCATCCATGCCGCGCGTGAAGCCGCAACCGGACCTGTCGTGGGCATGACAGAGGCATCCTTGTTCGCCGCAGCGCTTATCGCTGCAAAATTTTCGATCGTTACGTTGCCGAGCAGGACCCGAATTCAAGCAGAGCGTGTCGTTCGCGAACTGGGTATGCAGGAACGCTGCTGGCCGGTCCGGGCGATCGATGTCGACGTTCTGGATTGCGAGGACGAAGATGCGGCGATTGCCCAAGCCTTTCTCGTTGAGGCGCGGCGAGCCATTGCCGACGATCATGCGGAGGCGATCATCCTAGGGTGCGCCGGCCTGTCACCTCTGGTGACGCCGCTGACCGCAGCGTTGGGCATGCCGGTGATCGAAGGTGTCTCGGTCGCCGTTAAAATGGCCGAGGGGTTGGTATCGCTGGAACTGAGAACAAGCAAGGTCAGCAGCTACGCCAATCCGCCTCCGAAACCACGCAGCAGCGCATTTTTTCACGGCGCTTTCGGAGACCTGGCATCTTGAGGACCATCATCCGCAATGCGCGCGTTCTGACGATGGATGATCGCGATACGATCATTGAGCGCGCCAATGTCCTGATCGACGGTCCGTTCATTGTCGCCGTAGGCCCGGACGCAGAGTTCCTCGAAGCGACGCCTTCCGCGGTACGCGAGATCGACGGCCAAGGCCGGCTCGTGATGCCCGGGCTGGTCAATGGTCACTTTCATTCGCCGGTTAACCATCTCAAGGGTTCGCTCGACAGCCTGCCGCTCGAAGTTTTCATGCTCTATGAATCGCCGGCACTCGACGCGGCGGCCATGAGTCCGCGCGCCGCCTATGTGCGCACGATGCTTGGGGCGCTCGAGATGCTGAAGAACGGCGTTACCGCGGTACAGGACGATGCATTTTTCGTTCCCGCCCCAACGCCCGAGATGATCGACGCCGTCATGCAGGCATACGCCGACTGCGGTATCCGCGCGACCTTGGCGCTGGATCAACCGAATGTGCCGGAAATCGACAAGCTGCCGTTCCTGGGAGATATGTTGCCGCCGCGCCTCAAGGCTGACCTCGCCGCGCCGGCGCCGATGGATTCGGTGGGCTTACTCTCTTGCTATGATCACTTGATCCGCAGTTGGCACGGCGCGGAGGGTGGACGGCTGCGCGCTGCGGTGTCTTGTTCGGCGCCGCAGCGCGTCACGCCCGACTATTTTGGCGCGCTGGACGATCTCAGCCGGACTCACGATCTGCCATTCTATGTCCACATGCTGGAAACGAAGCTGCAGCGTGTGCTGGGCGATGAAAAGTTCGGCGGCCGTTCGCTGATCCGCTATGTCCACGACCTCGGCTTCCTAAGCGAACGTCTTAATATCATTCATGCGGTTTGGATCGATGAGGCCGATATCGATCTGATAGCTGCGGCGGGCTCAATCGTTGCGCACAATCCGATCAGCAACCTGCGACTGGGAAGCGGAATAATGCCGTTTCGCAGGTTGAGGGAGAAAGCTGTACCGATTTGTCTGGGAACCGACGAGGCGATTGCCGACGATGCGATCAACATGTGGCTGGTGGCGAAAATAGCCGGGTTGATCCACAATATTTCCGACCCCGACTACGAGCGCTGGCCGACTGCTGCTGAGGTACTCGACTGCTTGATCCGCGGTGGCGCCAAGGCGATGCGGTCAGCGGCTAAACTGGGCTGCATTGTGCCCGGATACCAAGCCGATTTGATATTGGTTGATCTGGATACGCTTCCTTTCACACCACTCAACGATTTGAAGCGACAACTGGTGTATTGCGAATCCGGCAGCTCGGTGCGCCTTACCATGGTGGCAGGTCGGATAGTGGTCGAGAACGGGCAGGTGACAACGGTCGATGAAAGTGCTGTGCGCGCCGAGGCGCGGGCCCATGCGGCGCGCTTTTCTGGAAATCAGGGCGTGGTCGACCGAGCCGCAAGCGAACTGCAACCATTCTATCGCGCGATGTATATGAAGGCAGCGGGACGACAGGTCGGCATGAACCGGTGGGTCGGCGACGCCGCCCCTTCCATTCGATAAGGGTAACGAGAAGATGCGGATGTTGCCGTCGCACGGTCGCTATGAACACTCATCGATTGTCGATCGCCCGGTTTATGATTGGCCGAACGGCACGCGTCTTGCCGTCTACTTCGCGCTGGGCGTCGAGCATTATGCCTTCAACGAAGGGATGGTCGAAAATCTGGTGCCGGGCATTCCCAAACCCGATGTGCTGAACACGTCCTGGCGCGAGTATGGTAACCGCGTCGGCGCCTGGCGTGTGCTCAACGCCTTTGCCGAGTATGGATTGCCGCTCAGCATCCTGCTCAACACCGCAGTGTATGACGAAGCGCCCGACCTCATGGCTGCCTGCCGCAAAGCCGATTGTGAGATGATTGCTCACGGCTATTCGAACTCCGAAATGCTCGCCGGATTGAGCGAATCCGACGAAGCTGCCTATATCCGCGGGGTCACTGACAGCATTGCGCAGGCCGAAGGCAAACGGCCGCTCGGTTGGGCCAGTCCCTGGATCGCAGAAACCCTGGTCACGCCAGACATATTGGATGAGGCGGGGTATAGCTATTTGCTGGATTGGTGCATGGACGATCAGCCCATCTGGATGAAAACGCGTAAAGGGCGAATCTTGTCGGTACCTTATTCGCAGGAACTCAACGACAGTTCGAGCGGTATTGGGCGGCAGCTGACCGGTAACGAATTCGCGGATATGATCGTCGACCAGTTTGACGAGATGCTGCAATCTTCCGTCGACGCTCCTCAGGTGATGAGCGTCATTACGCATTCTTTCATCAGCGGGCAGCCTTTCCGCTTACGGGCATTGCGCCGGGCGATCGATCACATCATGAAGAATTCAGGTTCGATCTGGATTACACGGCCTGGGGCGATTGCAGCCCATATTGCGTCGTTGCAATCTGACAGCGCGCCGTCTCTGGCGGTGAATCAATAAAAGCGGGTGGAAACGTGGCGGTAGCAGCAAATCGTAAAACGCGTGTCGTCGGCGGTAAGGTTGCGGCGGATCGGGTGAAAGCATCCGAATCTCCGGAAACGGCGATCTATAACAAAATTCATCGGGCGATCGCGGAGCGGCGACTGCTGCCGGGCTCTCGGCTGATCGAGGACCAGTTGGCAGAGGTTTTTGGCGTCAGCCGCATGCGTATACGATGGGTCTTGCAGTCCTTGGCCCGGGATAAAGTCGTCACCCTGCATCGCAACCGCGGCGCCTGTGTTGCCGAGCCGACCGTGAAGGAGGCCAAGGAAGTCTTTGCGGCCCGCCGGTTGATAGAAGGCGCGCTGGCGCGCGAGGTCGTGCGTGCCACCGACGACAAGGCATTAAAACGCCTGAAAGCGCATATCAAGAAAGAGGTTGCTTCTGAGAAAAGCCACGACAGGGCTATGGAACTGCGAACTTCGCACGAATTTCATACGCTCCTGGCGGAAATTGTCGGAAACAGCGTGGTGGTCGATTTCTTGCGGGAACTGATGGCGCGATCGGCCTTGATCACCGCCATCTTCGAGCGGCCGGATATCAGCGTTTGCTCGCATTTCACGCATAGTCGCTTGATCGAACTTATCGAAAAGCGGGATGAGCAGGGGCTGGTCGACGCGATGTTGGGACATCTCGACGAGATCGAGAGTTACCTCACCCTCTATGAGAAGGAAGATCAGCCGGTCGATATTAAGACCATTTTTTCGGGCCTCTAAGTTACGGTGCGCATGGGGCCGGAAATCTGCCGCCGCATCGACGAACTCGCCGCGATCAGTGAAGATTTGGCCTGTTTGACGCGGATTTTTTTGAGCCACCAGCAAAGACAAGCATCCGATTTGGTGCTGTCCTGGATGCGGCAGGCCGGAATGACCGCTCACACCGATGCCATAGGCAATGTCGTGGGCCGTTATGAGGGCAATCTGCCCGGCTTGCCCGCACTGATTCTCGGTTCCCACCTCGATACTGTCCGCGATGCCGGCAAATATGACGGAATGCTTGGCGTCGTAACCGCGATCGCTTGCGTCGACCGGCTGAATTGCGAAGGCTGCCGCCCGGAATTTGCGATCGAGGTCATCGGTTTCAGCGATGAGGAAGGCGTGCGGTTCGGCACGACTATGCTGGGAAGTAAGGCAGTAGCCGGGACATTCGATCCCGCCGTTCTGACTCGTGTCGATAGGGACGGCATCGGCATGGATCGGGCCTTACGCGATTTTGGTCTGGACCCGGAAAATATCTCGGCCGCTGCGCACAGCCGGGATGCTGTACTGGCCTATGTCGAATTTCATATCGAGCAAGGGCCGGTCTTGGAAATGCGGGGTATTCCCGTTGGCTGCGTTACCTCGATCAGCGGCGCGACGCGCTTCGAGGTTGAGATCAGGGGCCAGGCGGGTCATGCAGGCACAGTGCCGATGACCGATCGGAAGGACGCCCTGGCGGCAGCCGCCGAATGTGTGCTCGCGATCGAAACGCGCTGTAATGGCGAGCCAGGCTTGGTCGGCACGGTCGGCCGGTTGGAAACCAGTCCCGGCGCGATCAATGTCATCCCTGGATTGGTGCGCTTCACAATCGACCTTAGGGCGCCGGACAACACACAGCGGATGCGGTGCGCCGACGACATTGTCGAGAAGATCGAGCAAATCTCCGATAGACGCGGCGTCGCCCAGACTATGCGCAAGATCCACGATATGGCGGCGGCGCCTTGCGCCGGCTGGTTGATGGAGCAGATCGACAGCAGCCTCATCGGCGAGGGAATCCCGGCATTTCATCTTCCCAGCGGCGCCGGTCATGACGGCATGGCGATGATCGATTTGGCAGATATCGGGATGATCTTCCTGCGTTGCGCCGGGGGAATCAGTCATAATCCCGCCGAGGCGATTTCGGTCGCGGACGCCGAGATAGGCGCGAATGTTTTGCTGCGCTTTATCCGCGATTTTCAACCAAAGGCGCAGTCATGACACCGGCACAGATTCAAGCCCTTCGCGATTACGTCGACCGTCACCATGCCGAACAAGTGTCCTTTCTCGGCGAACTTGTAAAAGTGCCGTCGGACAACCCTCCCGGCGACTGCGCCCCGCACGCGGCGCGCGCGGCCGAATTGCTGGAGGCGATGGGTTTCCCGGTTGAACGCCATGTCGTTCCGGCTGATGTTGTCGCGGCGAACGGAATGATCAGCGCGACTAATCTCGTTGTCCGCCAGCGGTTCGGACCGGGCCCGACTATCGCGTTGAACGCGCACGGCGACGTCGTGCCGCCGGGTGAAGGCTGGTCGGTCGATCCTTACGGCGGCGTGGTGCGGGACGGCGTAATGTATGGCCGCGGCGTCGCTGTCTCAAAGTCAGACTTCGCGACCTATGCCTTCGCACTCAGAGCGCTGGCGGAAAGCGGTTTGGCGTTAAAGGGCTCCGTTGAGCTGCATTTGACCTATGATGAGGAAGCCGGCGGATTGATCGGTCCCGGCTGGCTCTTGGCCCAGGGAATTACCAAGCCCGATTACGCGATCAGCGCGGGCTTTTCCTACAATGTGGTCGTTGCCCATAACGGTTGTTTGCATCTCGAGGTGCGGCTGGAGGGGCGTTCAGCCCATGCGGCGCGCCCCGATACAGGTATCGATGCGCTGGAGGCGGCAACCGGCCTGCTGACATCACTCTATGCGCTGCGCGAGACCTACAAGGCGGTTCGCTCCGAGGTTCCGGGTATCACACATCCGACGCTTGTCGTCGGTTTGATTTCCGGCGGCATCAACACAAACGTCGTGCCGGATGTCGTGTCGATGCGGATCGATCGTCGGATCATTCCCGAGGAGAGTTCCGCGCAGGTCGAACGCGATCTGGTTAGTCACATCGAGCGCGTCTGCGCGGCGATGCCCGGCATTAAGGTCGTAGTCCGGCGCATTTTGCTGGCCGAGCCGTTTCGGGTGCAACCGGGTCAAGAAAGACTGACGGCTCTTCTGCAAAAATACGGCGGTGAAATTATGGGAGAGGCGATTCCGACGGACGGTGTGCCGATCTATACCGATGCACGTCTCTATAGCGCAGCGGGCATTCCGACTGTGCTCTATGGCGCTGGGCCGCATTCGCTGCTGGAAGCAAACGGCCATCGCGCTGACGAAAGGCTGGTGCTGGAGGATTTGCGCAAGGCGACCCAGGTCGTCGCTTTGACTGTGGCCGAACTTCTGACGAGCGAGGGATGACGATGGCCGATTATCCGCGCGACATGGTGGGTTACGGTGCGCAACCGCCGCACGCGCGCTGGCCGGGCGATGCCCGTGTCGCGCTGCAGATCGTCGTCAATTACGAGGAGGGCGCAGAGAACAATGTGCTGCACGGCGATGCGGCATCGGAAACTTTCCTGTCCGAGATCATCGGCGCCGCTGCATTCGAGGGGCGACGTCACATGAGTATGGAATCGATCTATGAGTACGGCAGTCGAGCCGGCTTTTGGCGTCTGATGCGCTTGTTTGAGGAACGTGAGCTGCCCGTCACCATGTTCGCAGTCGCCATGGCTTTGGAGCGTCACCCGGACGCGGCGAAGGCGATGGTGGGACTGGGCCATGAGGTCGCCAGCCACGGCTGGCGCTGGATCAACTATGATCAGATCGACGAGGCGACGGAACGCGATCACCTCAATCGCGCTATCGGTTCAATCGAAAAACTCACCGGCCAACGGCCGCTTGGCTGGTATACCGGCCGCACCAGCGAGCAAACCCAGCGCATTGTGGCGGAGGAGGGCGGCTTTCTCTATGACGCGGATTCCTATGCCGACGACCTGCCTTATTGGGTGAAGGTGGCCGGCCGTGACCAACTGATCGTGCCCTATACGCTGGACGCGAACGACATGCGCTTTGCCACCGCACAAGGCTTCAACACCGGTGACCAGTTCTTCACCTATCTGCGCGATACATTCGACACGCTGTATGAGGAGGGCGCGAGCGCGCCCAAGATGATGTCGGTTGGGCTGCATTGCCGCTTAGCCGGACGCCCTGGGCGCATCGTCGGGCTGAAGCGGTTCTTGGATCACGTGCAAAGACACGACAAGGTCTGGATCTGCCGTCGGGTGGATATTGCTCGACATTGGCGACAGGCACATCCAGCAGCCTAGTCTGTCTGCGGTATCGTTTCTACATTGTCCCCAGCTATCAGTCGGTCAGTCATGCCGTGATAGTTGGCCTCGCGTTCCGCCTCGGTGATCATGGTGGCTGCTTCGTCGAGACGCAGATGGGGGAAGCTTGGCACGACCAATTCCCGGTCGCGCATTGCGGCAAGACGGGAGGTAATCGACTGCTTCTTGTACATGTGTGAGCCCTGCGCGAGCTCCAGCCCATCGTAGCCGAGCGAATGGCTGATGGTGATCGCATTGTCGCGGACGGAGCCTTCCAACAGATCCTGGCCACGCTTGGTGCGGGCGATGAACCCGTTGAAGCCCAGGCCTTCCGAATCAGGGCGGCCGCCGGGCCAGACGTCAGCTACAGTGATGTCCGCCAAGTCGCCGATTGAATCCGGGCAGATTTTGCAACGGAACATCAACTGCCAACGGGCCTCGTCCTCCCACATCTCGTGGTAGCTGAACTGAAAGGCTTGTCCGCCGTGGCTTTTCATCACCATCGGTCCGGGGCAGCCGTCACCGCGATAGCGAAGATGGGAGATATCGTCCTCGACTAGCCCGACCTTGCGGACATAGTCCATCGTCTTGCCGAATTCCGATACACCGCCGCAATAGAAGTTGAGCGTATATTTGAGCAACTCGTCGACGCGCGGGTCGAACCGGGCGTAGTTGCGGATCGCTGAGATGTCGCATGCCTTGCCGACGAAAGCGAAAGGCCGCCCGCGGTCCAGCACACGCCTAAAGTCTACCAAGGGCGCGGCCGGACCGTAGCGTGAACCCGATGCCTCGATTACTTCAGCCTTGTCGAAACTCAGATGGTCCACCGTGCGCAGCGGGCTGCTTTTCGACGCCGCAACATGCAGTATGAAATCGACGGCTCCGCTTTCCAGCATGTAGATGCTGAGCGCCGAGAGTGCGCCTCCTGAGGAGGCGTGAAAGCGCACTTCGGGATCTGCGGCGTGGCCGGTGAACATCAAGCGCGTCGGCCCCCAAATCGGATGAATCTCGGGCGGATCTTCTGAGACCTCGACCGATGTATCGTGGACATAACCTTCGACATGAAGGCCCGGGCATACCGTGTTGATGAGCCATAGCGTCGGCTCGTCGACCGTGCCGGTTACGACGGGGCGCTCTCCGCCCTCCTTGTTCATCACCATCTCGACATTGCCCGGTCCGGCCAGGCTCTTGCACAGGCCGCAGCCGATGCAAAGTCCCTGGGTGACGATGGTTTCGAGCGTATGCATCATTGCGCCGGCTTAGCCGGATGCGGAGCCGAGTGCTGATGAATGTTGTGGTAGATGAGTTGGCTGACATACTCACCGGCCACCACCGGTTCGTATTGAGGCGGGTTTTCGTCGCTGATGCAGCTGGGTAAGGCGCGGATCACGGCGTCCGCATTGGCGCCGACAAAGGTCGGGATCGAATAGCGTATGCGGCCTGTCGCGTTAAAGACTCGGTGGAATGTCGAGGCGAAGGCGCCGTTGGTCCAGCGGGCCATCAGGTCGCCGATATTGACCACAAAGGTACCGGGGATCGGCGGGGCGTCGATCCATTCGCCTCGCCGGTTGCGAACCTGCAGCGCCGGCACCGAGTCCTGCGCCAGAATGGTGAAACATTCGTGGTCGGTGTGAGCGCCGACGCCCATATGGGCGAGGTCCAGCGGGCCGCTCTGGCTCGGGTAATACATCATCCGGGTCAGCGCCATCGGCTTGTTCGACATTGGCGCGAAATAGTCCTCGGGCAGGTCGAGCCCGAGCGCGAATGCGGCGAACAGCCGGCGGGCAAGCAGACGCACCGCGATGGTGTATTCGGTCATCACCTCGCGGAAGCCGGGCAGATTCGCCGGCCATTGGTTGCCGGCCTTGCGGAAGTCGCCCTCCATAAAGCCGAACGTCGTCTCGACATCTTCGGCGATGAAGTCGAAGCCCTCATGGACGTCGCCCTTGCTGACCGTGGGATCGGCATTTTCCTCGCCCATGCCGACATAGCCGACGAGGTGGGGCGACTTCTTGACATGGATGGCCTTCTTGTCGGCCGCCGGTATTCGGAAAAAGCGCTCGGATTGAGCGAACATCCTGTCCATCAGCGCCTGAGGGATGCCGTGGTTCCTGATGTAAAAGAACCCGACATTGGAACAGGCATCCCTGAGGTTTGCCGCGACGTCCGCCTTGGCTGCGGGATCGCCCGTCAGCATGCCTGCGAAATCGATGACTGGGACGCTATCGAAATCGGTTCGAACGAGACGACTCATCCCGGGCTCCTCATGACGATCGACGCATCAATATTGTAAACAATCTGAAGACATATTGCTAATGACCATGCTGTGATTCCGGCTGAAACCCCGATGCCGCGATGCGACAAAACAGCCCTTATGCCGCACGCCATCAGGTGCGTTGCTCTCCCGTCGAATTGATCGGAACAGGCACGGGTTCGGCGGCCAACGGCACCCTGCGGCGCAAAAGCGACATGCCGAGCGCGAGCGTGCCACAGGCGACGAGACTGAGGGACGCATCCATGAAAAGATCGCCGGCAATCCCACCCCGGCCATAGCCGAGACCGTCCAGTTCCTGCATGTATGTGGGGGGAATCAGCAGGGCGGCGTTCAGCACTGCGAATTGCGTCGCGGCCAGAGGGTTATTACGTCCGATCGTGTCGAAAATAATCGCCGTTGCGACCGACACGGCAAGCGATGCGAACATGTTTTCGCCGCCGAAGGCTAGGGCGAAGGTCACTGGCGTGTGCGGCAGGACGATGAGAGACAAGGTGAACAGCGCGCCGACCGATCCTATTGCGAGATAGAGGGGGCGCAGCGTCAGGTATCGAGTGAGCCGCGGCGCCAGCAAACCTGCCATCGCCGGGATGATGGCGCCGAAGCCGAGGACAACGGCCACGGTATCTTCCGACGTGTGGAAGTCGTGACCGAGCGCGCCCAGCGTGTTGATCAGCGCGAAGGAGGCGCAGGGCGTGAGGAAGAACGGCAGGGCGCCCAGCACCGCCGGCTTTCGCAACAGCTCCAGCACGTCGGCGAAAAACCGGCCGAAGCTCTCGCTGGCAAGCCGCCGGTCCGGCCCGGGAGAGGGCAGAAAAGGAAAAAACGCCAAGGGCACCAAGACCATGAGGGCCAATATGCCAGCGCCGATGGCGAACGGCAGGGCGCGTACCAGCAGGATGCCGACGAGCGCGGTTGCACCGTAGCCGCCGAAGTTGCCGATCGCGAACCACGCGCCGAGACGCGCCTCGTCCTCGGAATGCACCAGATTGCCGAGCCACCCGCCGACCGCGCTGCTGTAGAGCGTCACCGCGAACTGGCCGCCGAACAGCAGAAGCGTGAGCACCGTCAGATTCGCCTTCGCCGTCGACATCAGTGCCAGGAAGAGTAGGAGCGCCGTCGCCAGTCCTAGGACATAGGCATAGGTTCTGCGGCTGAGGCGTACGTCCAGGATCGGCGAAACGACAAAGGAAACGAAACCCGGGCTGAGCCCGATCGCCGTGACCAACGCGATGTCGGGTTGTGGCACATCCTGCGCCGCCAGCAGTTGGGGGATGGTGCCTAACATCACGCCCCCATAGAGACCGAATGGCAGATTGCCAAGACCCGCGATAGGCCGCAATCGGCCTCTCATGCGGGACCTCTCATTTGGAGTGCCATAGGTTGAACGGGACTTCCGTCGTGTCGGCCTCGACGTTTGAGCGCACCAAAAAGGCATAAGCTCAAAAGCCCAATATGTTTCGCTGCAACCCGCATTTGAAACCCTTAAAACTTCAGAGCTGAATGACCGCGCAGGACAAACTTTTAGGTGGATTGGATTCCTTGGCGATCATGACCCGGGTCGTCTGGTGCCTCGCAAGTTAATCGGCGCCTGAACGAGAGACACCTCTCTCCACCGATGTCGTATCTAATCCTTGCATGCCTTGTGCCAACTGATGGAGTACAGGAAAACTGATATAAAACAAATAGTTAGAAAAATATCGACACTAAAATGTTAACAATTTGTGCATTCTATGTGGGCATCGAATAGGCAATCGTTGGCAGTCTGCTCCCGTTTTAATCAGTGGTTCGTTCGGCTGAACTGAAACGGTTCAGCGGGCGGATGGAAATTGAGAGTTATTGAGGAGGAAGCGTCAGCCGCAGGGCTTGCTCGGCGCCGCTGCAGCCGACCACCAAAGCCGCGCTGATTGCGGCGCGGCGGACGGATTCGTACGGATCGCAACCGAGTAACCGGTTCGCGGCATAGGCGCCGCAGAACGAGTCTCCGGCTCCGGTCGGGTCGATGACCGAAACGGGCGCGATCGGGACTGCAGTGCAGTCTTGCGTAAAGGCAACGATCGCCGGTTCGGAGCCGCGCTTCAGCACGACCTCGGGAAAACCGGCCGAAAAGAGAGCTTCCACGGCCAAATCCGGCGACATCCGATCTAAAATCGGCTTAATCTCCTGCGTGCTGGGCAAAAATGCGCTGGCGCCTGACAGGAATTCGGCAAGGCCTGCGGGGTCGAGCTTGCGGCTGTAGTGCGGCGAGGGATCGACCGAAATCCAGGCAGCCTGACCTTTCAGTACGGCCAAGCTGTCGCGATGGCGTGATCCAACCTGCGGGCAGAGATGAACCGCCGAGGTGGGCAGCCAGGCGGGTGGGATATCTGTCGCGCTGGGCGATATCCTGAGCAGCACGTCATAAAACGGCTGCAGCGTCGACGATCCCTCAGCGCCAACGTCGCGCGCCGCCGAGTTCCGAGGCAGCGACCGGCGGCTACCGTCCTCCTCGTAGATCAGCCACTCGATCAGGTGTTCGCCCGCGATCCGGTTGATCGCGGTGTGGCCGACCCCCGCCTCTTTCAACAGGCCCTCCAGGTCGAACGGGTATCCACTACCGATACGGGTTGCGATGCCTATCCGCGCCGGGTCGATCCAAAGGCGAGCGCCCGCAATGGCGTATAAGGCGCTGCCGCCGACCGCTCGCCGCCAGGGGCCCGGCGCAGCCGGAACGACATCGTCGATCGTGACTTGACCGACGAAGATCAGATCTGGTCCGCCCAAGGCCATTCTATACCAAGCCCTGTGCGGCTTCTCGAACGATACCCTTCGCAATCAGGAAAGCCCCATCGTGACGCTTCATCGGGATATGGGTGATTCCGGCTCGGTGCGCCATGTGCAGCACCAGAAGCTGCGCCGGTAGGTGGTAGGTCAAAGGCGAAATGAATTCGTCCTGCGGCGAACCAATATCGAAACGCGCCATGGCTTGCGGGAAGGCCGCTTCGGGGCTGCCGGTCACGACGATGACCCGCCCGCCCGCCCCGGCGATACCGGTAACCATCTCCTGTGCTCGGTCCAGGCTGTTACCGGGAGGTGCGATCACCATCACCACGCTTCTTGCGCCCCATTTGAGCGTTAGGAAATATTCCAGATGCGCCCATTCTTCCAGATCGGTGACGATCCCGTTGATAGGCATCTGTTCGTGGAACTTGGCGGCGCAATATTGCGCCGTACCTCGGCTTGGTCCCGCGCCGATCGCCCATATCGTGTCTATTGCGTCCAGTTCCTCGGCCAAAGCGATCACTCCTGGCTCGATCGAAGCGGATATCGCGGGAATCTCTGCGATAGATTGTTCGATTGCGGCGAGTTCCCTGGCTGCAGCGTCTCTCGTCATATGACCGCGGGCAACCCCCAGTTCCAGGCCGAACACATAAAGTGCGTAGAGCACTGCGATCCATTCCGTCATGTTCAAAAAGCAGCGGCCGTAACTTTTCGGGATATCGAATTCCTCCTTCACAGGGCGGTGGATGATGCGGTCCGCCTGGGCTGCAAGCGGTCCGGTGAGGCTTCCGGTCACGCCCAGAGTCGGGCATCCGCGCGATTTGGCAAGCAGCACGGCCTCGCGCGCTCGCGACGAGCTGCCGGAATTCGATACGCTGATCACCAGGTCGCTCGCGCCCAGCAGCGGAATCTCGTACCGCGCCAACTCCATCGCGGTCCTGGCTTCGGTCATGATGCCGGTCCAGCGCCGAAAGGCCGGCGCGACGCTCAAAGCGGCGAATAGACTGTCGCCAGACCCACCGATCACGATGCGCTGAGCATTCGCGATCCGGGGATCGGCAAGGGCCTGCGCTACATGGGCGTGAACGACCTGGCGCAATGTCGGGAAATCCAGGGACTGGTCCAGGGCGATCTGGACGTCTGGCGTATAAATCAATTCAGCGGACATGGCGGGCTTTCGAAGTTGGTGACGGATTAATTGGCCGTGGGCGCGAGTTCGCCCCTGCGGGCCAGCATCTGGCTGGCGAGAAAGCGCGCGGGATCACCGACATCCTGGCTGATATCCGGGTTGCCGCCCAAGGCCAACGCAATGAAATAGCTCAGAAATTGGATCGGTATGGCGCTCAGCAGCGGCGACAGGGCTTCGCTGACGTCCGGCAGCGTGAACCGGCTGGAGGTAGTGGTTATCGGCGACGACGGCGTGTCGATCGCGATGGTGCGCATACCCATGCTGCCCAAGGCGGCGGCGCTGGCAGTGGCGCAACGCGCGGCTGTCGGGTTGGCGGCAATATAGATGACCAGATCGTCGGCCGGGCAGGACCAGAACTGGCGATGCGCGAATTCCTCGATATCGTCAGCAGTTACGGGCAGTTCGACCAGTTTCAGGAACTTGGCCGTCCCATATTCGGCAGTCGCCGCGTTGCATCCCGACGATAGGATGCGGATGCCGCTGGGCAGGCGAACGCGCAATGCCACGGCCTCGGCTTTGGCGAAGGCTTCCGCCGCGGCAATGACCCCGGGCAGGGCGTTCAAGGCCACCGGCAGTTCGTGGCAAGGCCGGTCGGATAGGCCCTGCAACAGCAGCATCAACCCCATCAGGCTGGCGGTATATTTCGCGGTACCCGTCAGAAACGGCGCTAGGTCGCTAATATCCAGGGATATTTTCGACCCAGCGATCTTCCCCAGATTGCCGCCCGACCCGTTGGTCAAGGCCAGGATATCCGCCCCCCGGGCTCGGACCGCCTCGGCAGCCTCGTTGGTGCGATCAGCCGTACCGGACATCGAAATCGCTATGGCGAGGTCGCCGGCGGATAGTTTGGGCGCGACATAGGCGAGCATCTCCAAGGCGTTCGCCGCCTCATATCGAAGCCCCAAATTTTCCCGCGCATAACCCGCCGCGGCACGCGCTGCGAACCAGCCGTCACCTGAGCCGAAAGCATAGACGCGCCCGCGCCGTTCGCCCCCTTCAGGCGCGCACTGCCCCGCGGCGGCGAATTCGCTCGCGCGTGCCATCAGTCCGGCAAGGCATTCGGGCTGCCGGCGTATGTCGGCGAGCATGGGGCGTAACTTTGCGAGATCGATCGCGCTGCCCTGGCTCATCGTCTGCTCACGGGTTATTGAAACGGTTCAATAAGATGAGGTGGCAGGCCGAATATTGTCAAGTCAGGTGACTTGGGCTGCTATTCTGTCGCGAAAGATCGTGCGCCCCAGCGACCATAGGGCGGCGGGCGGCACCGGGCCTTCCTCGGTAACGATCGCCGTCAGAAAACGCGCCGGCACGATTTCGACCGCCGGTACCGAGGCATCGACCCGCCGGCCCTCGGGCACGTTGATTTCGTGGATCCAGGGGAAATCGTAAATGCGCGACGTCGAAAGCCTGACCGCACCGCAATAGGATCGGATATCGAGCTTGAAGAGGTCGGCACAGCAATAGACCGGCACTTCGAGCGCATGGGCAATCCGCGCCAACGGCCTACTGCCCAGCGCGTTCACGGCGCTGCCGTCGCTATGGAGGCTTTCGCATCCGATCAGCACCGAATTCGCCGTGCCCAGAACATGTTCGATCGCCGCATCCGGAGCCAATTTGAGGTCCAGCCCGCGGGCCAGAAACTGGTTGATATAGCGTATGCCGCCGGCCACACCGCGATTTTCCAGCACGACCGGCATCGGGTTGAGTCCCCGGTCGTGCAGAGCTTCGACAACCGCTGCGACCGTGCTGCTGTAATCCAGCAAAACCGGCCTCGCATCCGCGCCCAGCATCGCCACTCCGGCCTCGACTAACCGTTCCAGGCGCGTTTTCGCCTCGATTTCCCACAAGTCGGCCCGCCGCGACAGCTCTTCGGCCCGCTCCTTCGGCCGAACCTTGCCGATATCGCCCATCAGCCAGGCGATCCCGTTCGAAACCAGGGGCACGTCGGCGCCGCGGGTTGAGGCGATATGGTCGGCGGTTGAGTCGATCGCCTCCCAGGCTATGGCCGACCGCCCCGCCTGTTCGGCCATATGGATCAAAAGCCGGTGGGCCAGCCGAACATGTCGGGTCGCACCCAACACGCCTTCATCGAGGATCTGCGTCACCAGATCGACGGTCGTCTGGTCCGGTGCCGGGTAATTCCGCGACGCCATTGCGGCGAGATAGCGCTCGGTCAACGTGTTCGCGATTTCGGGGCGCCGCCGCATATTGAGCGACCGGGCGACAGTGTCCGGGGTAAAGCCGAGGTCGTCGATGACGCGCGTAACCCGGCGTCTGGTCGCATCGCTGACGTTCGCCGCCCCGTTCAGAACGTTGGAAACCGTTCCGACTGAAACATCGGAAAGCCGCGCAACCTCGCGGATCGTGATCTTTCTGGCGACACTCATTCGGGCGCACTTCGCATCCAGCTGATTCGCCACGATTGAAACGGTTTATCTCGCGCACATCAAGGTTATTGGAAGTGCCCTAACCGAACATCTTGTTATCGCTTCGCAACTGCGTACTATCGCAATGCAGCATTTTATTGTGCAAAGCAGAACATTCGAAATCAGGCGGGCACGGACTGTTACAGAGTCGAACCGACAGCAGTGTTTTGGAAGGCGGCGCGGTCGGCGCGCTTCGCGGGCGGCAGCAGATTGTCCGCGTTCGCCGGCAGTATAACCAATGGGTCGCCGACCAAACGCTTGAGGATTACGCGCTGCGCTTCACAGCAGATAAGGCGCGTCGCTGGTCGTCCTTCCGGGTCGGCAATACTGCGCTGGGCGCGATATCCTTCCTGGCCTGCGAAGCGATCGGCGGCACCATCACGCTGACCTTCGGCTTTACCAATGCGATGCTAGCGATATTGGCGGTCGGAATTCTCATCTTCATGACCAGCCTGCCGATCGGTTACTACGCCGCCAAATCGGGGGTCGATATGGACCTGCTGACCCGCGGCGCCGGCTTCGGCTATATCGGCTCGACGATCACCTCGCTGATCTATGCCTCATTCACCTTCATATTGTTCGCGGTCGAGGCGACGATCACCTCGCAGGCTCTGGTGATGGTGCTGGGCATACCGATCGCCTTTGCCCATCTGGTCAGTGCCCTCATGGTCCTGCCCATCGCGGCGCTCGGAATCCGGATCATTTCCAAGGTTCAGCTTTGGACTCAGCCGGTCTGGCTGATCCTTCAGGTGGCGCCGCTGGCCTATCTTCTGCTGTCCGGCGACACCGTCTTCCACGGCTGGACCAGCTTTGCGGGCTTGGGCGGAACGCATCCGGGTTTCGATCTTCTGTCTTTCGGAATGGCTAGCACCATATCGCAAAGCTTTTGACCCAGATATTGGGCGGCGACCTGACCCTCTCCAGCCAGCTCGGCCGGGGCAGTACCTTCCGGGTGCGGATGATGATGTCGCGGGCCCAGCCTAAAGACCCCGGCCCGACCGAACGCACCATCCGGGGCTATACCGGCGATCGGCGAACCATATTGATCGTGGATGACGACCAGGCTCATTGCGGTTGCGTCGAGGAAGTTCTGGCCCCGCTGGGCTTCACCTTGTTCGTGGCGTCGGATGGGCCGGAGTGCCTGGAACTGGCTGCACGCTGCAGCCCCGATCTCATTATGCTGGATATCTCAATGCCGGGATTAAACGGCTGGGATGTCGCTCACCGGCTGCGCGCCGATGGTGTGGCCGATGTTGCGATCATGATGGTGTCGTCCGAGGCGCAGGAGTTTTCCGCCCACGCCCTCTCCGCCAACGGGGTTTCGGATCACCCGCACGACGATTATCTGATCAAGCCGTTCGAACTGCATGAGTTGTTCGACCGAATTCAAACTCTGCTCGACCTTAACTGGGTCTATGACGCGGTTCCGACCGAACAGGGTGATCCGATCGCCGGCGCATTCGCCGATCTGCCGCGGCGCCATATCGATACGCTGCGCCAGTTGGGCGAGATCGGGCATCTGCGCGGCATCGAAGATAAATTGGCAGAGATCGAAGGCGAACATCCGGCAAGCGCCCCGTTTCTTGACCAGCTAAGAATTCACGCCAGAGGCTTCGATTTCGAACGCTACCGGATCGCGCTCGGCGCGGTCGGTGAAGATGCCCAATAGCACCCAGCCGCGCGACATAGTCATGCTTGTCGATGACAGCCATGACGAGCTTGGCTTTCTGGTCGATGCCATGGAACAGGCGGGGCTTACCGCCCTTGCCGCGACCAGCGGCGAGGCCGCTCTGGGTCTGCTCGACCGGGTCATGCCCAATCTCGTCGTCCTGGACGCAATGATGCCGGGCCTCGACGGGTTTGAAACCTGCCGCCGTATCAAGAGCGAAACCCGCTTCGCTCATCTGCCCATAATCTTCATGACCGGTCTCAAAGCATCCGAAGACGTGCTGCGGGGGCTCGAGGCCGGCGGGGTCGATTATGTGACAAAGCCAGTGAGTATCGCCGAACTGCTGGCCCGGCTGCGTGTCCATATCGCCAATGGGCGGGTCGCCTTCGGCGCGCGCGTTGCGCTGGATACGACCGGGCGCTTTCTGCTTGCAACCGATGCCAAGGGTCAGGCGCGCTGGTCCACGCCGCAGGCCGGCAGTTTGCTGGCGGCCGCTTTCGACGAGGTGAACGCCGCCGACCTTAAGCTGCCGGACGAACTCGCGGCCATGACACAACGCCTGATCCTGGCGGGTGAGTTGGACAAGCCCCAGCCGATCGCCAGCCGCGTAGGGTCCGACGTCAGCGTCGCCTTTCTGGGCAAAAGCGGACCCGACGAATATCTCTTCCGCCTGACCGCCACATCGGGCAGTTCCGAGGAAGAGATTCTGCGCGACGATCTCGGCCTGACCGCCCGCGAGGCCGAGGTATTGATTTGGATCGCCCGGGGCAAATCGAACCGTGAAATCAGCGAGATTCTTCTGATCAGCCCGCGCACGGTCAATAAGCATCTTGAGCGTATCTTCTCCAAACTCGGCATCGAGAACCGCGCCTCTGCGACCTCGGTCGCGATGCGCATCCTGGCCGCGCGATCCTGAGGCGGCGGGCCACGCTGCTGTTCGGCGGTCTGATCCTCGCCAATCTGCTTGCCTGGGCCTGGGCCTTTCTCGCTTTCGGGCGCGACCCGGTGCTGCTGGGTAGCGCCCTGCTGGCCTATGGCTTCGGCCTGCGCCATGCCGTCGATGCCGATCACATCGCCGCAATCGACAGCGTGACACGAAAGTTGCTTCAGCAAGGTAAGGACGCGCTGGGCGTCGGGTTCTTCTTCTCGCTCGGTCACTCGACCGTTGTCGTGGCGGCATCGATCGCCGTTGCGGTTGCCGCTGGCGTCTATCAGCGTCACGCCGACGGCCTGCATCGGTTCGGCGGCCTATTCGGCACGCTGATATCCGCCGGTTTTCTGTTCGCGATGGCACTGGTCAATCTCGCGGTGTTCTGGTCGGTTTTCCGGCGCTTCCGCCGCATGCGGGCCGAAAAGCCTGTGGCGACCGATGATATCGAACATTTGATGGCTGGCGGCGGCATCCTTGCCCGGTTGTTCCGGCCGATTTTCGGCCTGATCTCGCGCGATTGGCACATGTATCCGCTGGGTATCTTGTTCGGGCTGGGTTTCGACACCGCGACCGAGATCGGGCTGCTCGGCATCTCGGCCGCCGAAAGTGCCCGCGGCCTGCCGGTCGGCGCGATGCTGGTATTCCCTGCATTGTTCACCGCCGGTATGTCGCTGGTCGATACGACCGACGGCTTGCTGATGCTGAAGGCCTATGGCTGGGCCTTTGCCAACCCCTTCCGCAAACTCTATTACAATATGATTGTGACCCTGCTCTCAGCCCTCGTAGCGCTGGTCATCGGCGGCATTGAAGCGCTGGGCCTGATCGGCGACCGCGCCGGTTTCAGCGGCGGATTCTGGGCTCTTGTCGCAACAGCGGCCGCGCATTTCGGCGCCATCGGCTACACGATCGTCGGGCTTTTTCTGGCTGTGTGGGGTGCGGCGGCTTTGGTCTATCGGCTGAAGGGATATGACCGGGCGGACGCGCCGGCCTCGTCATAACGCGCAGCCGGTTCTGTTCCTAAGATCAGGATGTTCAGCACGGCTCTCTAATTTGCCGAAGTCGGCCCGGCAGCCTTCGCTTTAGATTTCAACGATCGTTACGTCATCGACGAATAAATCCTGCTTGAAATCCTGGTATCGGAAAAACGCTCCGGCCAATAGGCACTCGATTTCCCCCGCGCGATTGATCAGAGGAAGAACCAGGATCAGGTTGCTGAGCGATATGCCGGTTGGCCCGCGGACTACCAGCATCCGCGGTTTCCGGTCGCCGCTAACTGCATCGAGCAGAGTTTTCCAATCGTGCTTCAGCGAATCACTCTGTCTGCTTGAACCAACAGACTTGCCGCTAAGCTCACCGCCTAGACGATCACGCAGTGCGCTGCCTACCAGGCGATATTGATATCCGCTCGGCAGGACGTCGATGATCATCATTGTGGATACGAATTGCGGGATTTCAGTCGGCGGATCGATATCGTCGCGTGCCGGAGGGCGCCCGTCGACATGTTTGGATAACCAGTACCGATAGAGACTTTCCCAGTCCGCTTTCCCTATTTCTGTCATTGGCTTTCTTTCGCTCGGACACGATGCCAGTTCTCCCCCGTGATAAGAGACTTTTCAGCGCGCTTTGAGAAGCACGGAATCTTTCCCTTTATGTCCGCGCGCCAGTGGGGATGCCAGGCGTGGTTGCCATCCCGATTGGAGCCTTCACCGACCCAAAGTTCCCTTCGCCTCGGTTTTCCGTTTACGAAGAAAGGAGAGGGCGTCAGTCCGCTGCGCCGCTGGCGACGGGCAGTCCTGTGGGCGAACTCACGATGATGCGAGCCAGTGCAGACTAAAAAGCCGTTCGGGATCGACCCAAACTTGTCGAGGCGAGAAGCCGGCCTTGCGGCTCAGCTCTTGGAACCCTTCAATCGTATATTTGTAGGAATGCTCGGTCAGGATCGGCTCGCCCTCCTCGAATGACGCTGCCCTCCAAGGCAGAGCGACGGACTGGCGCTTGGTGCTCACAAGATACATCTCGATACGTCGATATAGCGGGTTATAGAAGGCGTAATGCCTGAAAGCATCGAGGTCGAAAGCAAGGCCGAGTTCCCGGTTTGCCCGCGCCAGCAAATTGAGATTGAAGCGCGCGGTCACGCCTGCTGTGTCGTTATAGGCGGCATGAAGCACGGCGGGATCCTTGACCAGATCCACCCCGATGAGCAGCCCGCCGCCGGCCAGCAATTCAGCTGCTCGTGCCAGAAACTCCCGTGCCGCCTCAGGCTCGAAATTGCCGATTGTGGAACCGGGGAAAAAGCCGACGCGACGTCCCGATGCTGGGCCGAGATCCAACGGCTGTGTAAAGTCACCGGCAACAGGCTGGACGTTCAGGTTTGGATAGTGACGGCGAAGGTCGGCGGCTGTACCCGCCAGATAGTCGCTCGAAATATCGATCGGAATGAAGGTATTCGGACGATCAAGCGCATCGAGGATAAATCGAACTTTCCGAGCTTCGCCGGCGCCGAACTCAATCAGCTCGGCTTCAGGGCCGATAATTTCGGCAAAGGCTGGCGCCAAGCGATCCAGCAGGGCGAACTCGGTGCGCGTCACATAATATTCCGGCAGACGGCAGATTTGCTCGAACAGCAGCGAGCCCTCATGATCATAAAAGAATTTCGGCGGGATCGATTTGGGCGAACGGCCTAAGCCATCTTCTAATGCCGCGCCGAAGCTCGATCGGGCGCTTGTCTCCGAGAATTCGAATGTATCCAAGATCAAATATCCTCAGCCAATCGAATGCCCGAAAACTGCCAGCGTGTGGCAGGCGGAAAAAAATTGCGATAGCTCGGACGGATATGACCCGGCGGCGTGACGCAAGAGCCACCGCGCAACACCAGTTGGCCGACCATAAACTTGCCGTTGTATTCTGCGGCGACCCCTTCAAAGGGGCGATAGCCGGGATAGGGATCATAGGACGAACGGGTCCATTGCCACACAGCGCCATAGAGTTGACCCGGCCCGACGCCTTTCTCATCCGCTATAGTGGGGTGCAAGCGTCCTCTGTCGAGAAACTCGCCCGCCACGGGCTCGTAACCAGCGGCATGTTCCCATTCAGCCTCGGTTGGCAGCCGTTTGCCCGCCCAGGCTGCATAAGCAGCGGCCTCGAAGAAGCTGACATGTGTGACCGGATGTCCGGGTGACAGAGGACGCAGGCCGCCCAAGGTATAGATTTGCCAGCCCCGCTGCGGGTCCTCCAGCCAATAGAGCGGTGCATCCCAGCGCTCCCGCTGGACCAGCCCCCAACCATCCGACAGCCACAGTTCCGGTCGGCGATAACCTCCATCCTGCATGAAGGCGAGAAACTCTTCGACGGTCACCGGGCGAGACGCCAGCCGGTAGGGAGCGAGCAGGGTCTTGTGCCGGGGTAACTCATTATCGAAGGCAAAATGCTCGTCATTTGCGCCGATCTCGACGATGCCGCCTTGAAACTCATGCCACGATAAAGGCTTTGGTGCGTCCGGTTGCGCGACCGCAACATCCGGATCGTAGGCAGGCAACAGCGGATTGGAAAACAATGCGTGTTTGATATCGGTCAGGATCAATTCCTGATGCTGCTGTTCGTGCTGAATCCCCAATTCAAGTGGGCCAAGCACTCGGTCGAGCGTGTCGGCAGGGGCAGTTTCGATCAGGTGGCGGACGGCGGCATCAACGAATGCCCGGTACTGGTCGATTTCCGCCACACTTGGCCGCGTCAGCATTCCGCGTGCCGGACGCGGCTGGCGAGGCCCGAGTGCCTCATAATATGAATTAAACAGATAGCCGTACCGAGGCTCGAAAGGCCGGTAGTCCGTTGCAAATCTGTCCAGTACCGCGACCTCGAAGAACCAGCTTGTATGTGCAAGATGCCATTTCGTCGGGCTGGCATCAGGAAACGACTGCACCAGCTGATCCTCGGCGCTCAGCGGCGCCGCAAGCGTTCGAGACAAACCCCGGACCGACTGAAAGCGGGCAACCAATTCGGCTCGGTCGATTGAGTGTGGGGGTGGTGAAGCGTTCAACGCGGACTGCCTTATTGTTTTAAACCCGCAGATGGGACCCGAAAATTCGGTCCCGAAGCCTCTTAACCAGAATCTGCCCGAGAATGTTTCTTCGCGCGACCATTCGATAAGTTACAACCGATAAGAGCTAGCTGAGATCCTGGGGCGGGCTAACCGACTTTGATGCCCTTCCAGAACGCGACGCGGCCCTTGATCTCGGCGGCTGCCGGCTTCGGATCGGGGTAATACCAAGCGGCGTCGGGGTTTTCGCGATCGCCCGCAACGATCGAATAATAATGGGCCACACCCTTCCACCCACAGACTGTGGTGGTGGCGCTAGGTTTGAGTGCCGCCGCTGTCAGGCTTTCGGCAGGAAAATAATGGTTACCCTCGACCACGATAGTGTCGGCGGAGTCCGCCAGGACAAAGTCGTTCCAAACAGCTTTGACCATCATGGACTCCTCGATAAGGGGGGTTAGGAGACGGAGTTTATCCTGGTACGATAGCAGTCCGGCTGCCAGCCTGTCGCCATGGCTTCTCGGACGGCGACGGTGGTTGCGAGAGGAATGCATGATCCGGTTCGACGGTGTGACGAAATCCTACAACGGCATCCTTGCGATCAACGATCTTTCTCTGGCGCTAAATGCCGGACAGACAGTCGCCCTGATCGGGCCGTCGGGTTGCGGAAAATCGACGTTGCTGTCGCTTCTGGTCGGACTGATCTCGCCGGATCGAGGAGCCGTGACGATCGATGGCACCACGCTGACGGCTTCTTCGGCACTTCGGCTAAGGCGGCGTATGGGCTATGTAATCCAGGATGGTGGGCTATTTCCGCATCTGACTGCGCGGGAGAATGTCGTCATAATGGCACGGGAGTTGGGCTGGCCGGCTGATCGGCGCCGCGACCGGCTGGAAGTCTTGCGCGCGCTCACTCGTCTCTCGCCGGATACGCTCGATCGTTATCCGGTCGAATTGTCGGGCGGTCAGCGCCAGCGAGTCTCTTTGATGCGTGCCCTAATGTTAGATCCCGACATCGTGGTTCTCGACGAGCCGCTGGGAGCTCTCGACCCGATGATCCGCGCCGACCTGCAAGACGATTTGAAGGCGATCTTCCTGGCTCTCCGCAGAACTGTGCTGCTGGTGACTCACGATCTGGCCGAAGCAGCGTTCCTCGGGGACCGGATCGTCCTGATGAACCGCGGGCGAATCGAGCAGGACGGCGACTTTCAAGAATTGTTAGAGCGACCTGCTTCCGCCTTCGTCGAGCAATTCGTAAAGGCGCAGGATCGTCGTTTCGTAGGTCCGCGTTGAGGCGGTATCTTGTTTGCGTGTTGGGCGTGGCCGCTTGTCTTGTTCTGTTCGCCACCGGCGGCCTGGCGGCGAATGATGAATTGCGGATTGGCTCCAAGAAATTCACCGAGTCCGTTATTTTGGCCGATATCGCGGTCGATCTTGGCCGCGCTGAGGGCGGACGGGTCGTGCATCGCCAAGAACTGGGCGGCACGCGAATATTGTGGGATGCCTTGCTGGCGGGGACGATTGATCTCTATCCCGAATATACTGGCACACTGATCAACGAAATTCTGGCGGGCGAAGCGATTGCAAACGAGGCGGAACTGACCGCTGCCTTGGCCCGGCGGGGCATTCGAATGAGCCGCTCGCTGGGATTTAGCGACACCTATGCGCTCGCGGTGCTGCCCGGCACTGCCGACCGGCTCAAGATCGCCCGTATCTCCGATCTTGTCGCGCATCCGACTTTGCGTCTGGGCTTTAGCAACGAGTTTCTCAACCGGGCCGACGGTTGGCCGGCGCTGCGTGACGCCTACGGCTTACCGGCGCATACGCCGACCGGGCTCGATCACGACCTCGCCTATCGAGCGCTGGCGGATGGCTCGATTGATGTCATCGATGTTTATACGACCGATGCCGAGATTGCCTCCTACGGCTTACGCATTCTTGATGACGACCGGCGTCATTTTCCCGTCTACGACGCGGTATTTCTGTATCGAGCCGACCTGTTCGAACGACGGCCGGATCTGGTCCGTGCGATTTTGCGGCTCGAAGGCCGGATTGATGTGCCGGCGATGATCGCGATGAACGCGGCCGTCCGTAACGACCGGCGCAGCGAAACCGCGGTCGCGGCTGCCTTCGTCGAACGGCAGTTCGGCCTGCTCATTACCGGCGAAGGCGACAGCGTCGCTGTGCGCGTTTGGCAGCGGACGCTCGAACATCTAACACTGACGTTGATTTCACTCTCGGCGGCAATTGTCGTCGCTTTGCCGTTGGGGATCATTGCTGCGTACCGGCCGCGGGTCGGCCGCTTGATCCTGGGGGTCGTCAGCGTCATCCAGACGATCCCGTCCCTGGCGTTGCTGGTTTTCATGATTCCGGTGCTGGGAATTGGCGCGCCGACGGCCATCGTAGCGCTATTTCTATACAGCCTGCTGCCGATCGTCAGGAATACGGCCACCGGGCTGTCGGGTATTACGCCCCCGATCCGCGATGCCGCCATCGCCCTAGGACTGACGTCTTGGCGCCGCTTGATACGAGTGGAATTGCCGATGGCGTCCCCCTCGATCCTCGCCGGAATCAAGACTGCCGCGATCATCAATATCGGGACAGCGACATTGGGTGCGTTGATCGGCGCCGGCGGATATGGCCAGCCGATACTCACCGGCATCAGGCTGGACAATTTTGCCCTGATCCTTGAGGGGGCGGTCCCGGCGGCGCTCATGGCTCTCGCCGCCGAAGGGTTGTTCGATCTGGCGGGGCTTTACATGATTCCCCGTGGTCTTCGCTTGAAGCGCAGCATCAGGGATTAGGCCTCTCTTTCCTCTCGGATCGAGGTTCTAGGTCGGTTCCATAGCGTCAGGTTCGTTAGCGGACGGGGCCGTTATTGATGTATACCCAGATTCCTTGGCTGCGC
>PLTD01000075.1 GCA_003165335.1 Rhodospirillales bacterium
CCCGTTGGTGAGACAGAAAGCTTAGGCACACCTCGTGGCAATCGTCTTCAAACAGTTCCGGCGCCCGATAAGCCCGCGCCGAATGGAGGCGTTGGCGATTATAGACCGTGTCGATGAAAGCCACGATCTTCTCGCGCGCGTGGGGCAGATCGCGATAGGTTCGGCCGTCGACCTCTTCGCGCTTGAGCGTGCGCATGAAGCTTTCGGCCATCGCGTTGTCCCAGGGGCACCCGGGCCGGCTCATGCTCGGCTGGACCCCAGCCTGCTCGAGCCGGCAGATATAGTCGCCGCAGGCATATTGGGCGGATTCAAACGGTCGTCGCAACACTCTGATCGAGGAGGTTGCGATGAAGTCCCACAAGCGTCGTTCGGATCGGTGTATGCGGACGAAGTTGCGTTCACCTGGACACCCAGCCCGGCTGAACGCGTCGAGAACCACCGCCAGATAGACGAACGCCTCGTCCAGCCGCACGTAAGTGATGTCCGCTACCCAGAGCTGGTTGGGTGCCATCGGCACCATCCGCCGGGCCAGGTTCGGATAGACCCGGAAGCGGTGACGGCTGTCCGTCGTCGCCGGCCGGAACGTCCGCCCCGTGACGCAGAGCAGATTGTCGGTTTGCCGAATGCGTTGAACGCGCTTGTGATTCACCGCCCAGCCCGTCCGCCGCAGCAGCGCCGTGATCCGCCGATAGCCGTAGAACCGCTGCTCCAGCGACAGGTGCTGGATCTCGTCGCGCAGCGCTGTCTCCTCCTGCGCCGGACGCGACGCCTTCCAATGCCGGTAATAGCCGGCCCGGCTGATATCGGCCAACCGGCACATACGCTCGATCCCGAGCGAGCCTTGCAACTGATTCTGCGCATGGATCACTGCGTAGAGCCCGTCTCGCCAGGGCCGCCGCTCGACCGGCGATCCTCCCTGACATGCCGCAAGGCTGCGCGAAAAAAATCCAACTCCATCTGCTGCTGCGCAATCTTGCGCTCCAGGGCGGCAACGCTGGGCGCCGGCGCCGGAACCGGACCGACCTTGTCTTGCGCTACTATCCCAGGGTCGCTCGTGGCGGCTTTAACTCTACCCGACCGCTCGCCCGGCAGCCGCAGCGCCTCGGCGCCACCCGCCGAATAGGCGCGCTGCCATTTGTATAAAAGCCCCCGGTCAATCCCCAATCTCGTTAGCCAGACCTCGAACGTCGTCTGACGTCGCCAACCGTGAAACCGCCGCAAACTTAAACTCTCGCGATATCCGCCGTCGTCGCGCCATCACACTCACCCTCCTTCAGGATCAGTGTGCCTTAGAAAATCTGTCTCACCCTAGGGGGGCATTCCAGCCGGTGAAGGTCGAAGATTGAGACAGCCTCGGATAGCTCAATCCCACCTATTCTATTTTAAATCGCCTCCTAAGCCGCCACCGACTTTGCCGGTTGACGGACCAGGGCTTCGTAATCGTCGCGCAGCTGCTTGGTGATTGGGCCGACGGTGTAGTGCATATCGGAGATTTGGCCGATGGCGGTGACTTCGGCAGCTGAGCCGGTAATGAAGATTTCATCCGCCGTCTTCAACTCCTCAGGGAACATCGCGCGCTCCACGACTTTGAATCCACGCTTGGCGGCCAGGCCCATCACAGTCTGGCGGGTGATGCCGTTCAGGAAACAGTCCGGCGTCGGCGTATTGATGATGCCGTCTTTGACCAGGAACAGATTGGCCCCGGTCGCCTCAGCCAGCTGGCCGCGATAATCCATCATCAGAGCATCGTGCCAGCCCTCGGCCTCGGCCGCGTGCTTGGACAGGGTGCAGATCATGTAAAGGCCCGCCGCCTTCGACGCGGTCGGCGCCGTGTCGGGCGCGGGACGCCGCCATTTCGAAATAGTCAGCTTGATGCCCTTATCGCGCAGTTCGGGCGAGAAATAGCTGGGCCATTCCCAGCTGGCGATGGCAATGTGAATCTTGCTGTGCTGCGCCGACACGCCCATCTGCTCAGACCCGCGATAGGCGACGGGGCGGACATAGGCGTCCATGAAACCATTTGCCGCGACGACATCGTTGCAGGCCTTGTCGAGCTCAGCGGTGGTAAAAGGCAGGGAAAAACCCAGCAGACTGGCGGAATTGGCCAGACGCTCGTTATGGCGGGTCAATTCGAATATGTTGCCGCCATAGGCGCGCATACCCTCGAAGACCGAGCTGGCATAATGCAGGCCATGGGTCAGTACGTGCACCTTCGCCTCGCGCCAGGGCGTGAAGGCCCCGTCCAGCCAGATCCAGCCGTCGCGNNTTGGGTCATGATGGCTGACCTAAAGACCGCGGTCAATCCGATATTCCTCTCAGAGGAGGATCTGCGTCGGGGTATCGAGTTGCTCTTTTTCGCCTATCGCGACTTCACCGGCGAGCCGGATCGGCAATTGGCGGAGCTTGGGCTTGGCCGTGCACATCACCGCGCGATCTATTTTATCGGCCGCAATCCATCCCTGACCGTCAGCCAGCTATTGTCCATTTTGAAAATCACGAAGCAAAGCCTTTCGCGCGTGTTGCAGGAGTTGATGGCGGAAGATTACGTCGTTCAGACCCCCGGGCAGACCGACCGGCGGGAGCGGCGCCTGAAGCTGACGGCGCGCGGCGAGTCGCTGGAACAGCTTTTGACCGAGGGGCAGCGCCGGCGGCTAGGGCGGGCCTATGCCCAGGCCGGGCCGCAGGCGGTTGAAGCTTTTCATCAGGTGCTGCTCAGTGTGATCGACGACGCCGACCGTCCCCGCCTGCCGGAAGAAGAGGCATCGCCAGCCCCCCGCCGGAACGGCCTGCGCGCTACCGGCTGATCGGAATTCCACAATCATGGCTGGCTTGGCCGAACTGCCGCATCTTCTGGTCGTCGACGATGACACGCGCCTTCGGGCGCTGCTCGCGCGCTATCTGGGCGAGGAGGGCCATGTCGTGACCACCGCTGAATCGGCCGCGGTCGCGCGGGCCTGCATGCGCGCGCTGGCTTTCGACATGCTGGTGCTGGATGTGATGATGCCTGGGCAGAACGGGCTGGATTTCGCCAAAGCGCTGCGCGCCGAGGGCTGTGCGCTGCCGATTCTGATGCTGACCGCGCGNNGGGGCCGACGATTATCTGCCCAAACCGTTCGAGCCGCGCGAATTGCTGTTGCGGATCACAGCCATCATGCGCCGCGCCGCGCGTCCGCCCGAGGGGCCTGTGCCGATCAGGCTGGGTCGCTGGCGCTTCGACCCGGACCGGTCGGAACTGTCGTCCGGCGCCGAGACGGTCAGGCTGACCGACGTCGAAACCAGCCTTCTGAGAGTCCTGGCCGAGACGCCGGGCGGGATCGTCAGCCGGGACGAGCTGGCCGACCGCAGCCGCGCTACGGTCAATGTCCGCAGCATCGATGTTCAGGTCAATCGACTGCGCCGCAAGATTGAGGCCGACCCCAGGACGCCGCGCTATCTCCAGACCGTTCGCGGATCGGGCTATGTCCTCAGACCGGATTGACGCTCCCGCCGCTGCGCCGATACTGCCGCCCGCCTCGATCGGCATCGGCGCGCGGATTAAGCAGTTTTTGCCGCGCACGCTTGAGGGCAGAACCTTTCTGATCATCGTCCTGCCGGTCGTCCTCGCACAGTTCATCACGGTCTATATTTTCTTCGAACGACATTTCAGTGCGCTGTCGGTCGAACTCTCGCGCAGCGTCGCGGGTGAGGTCGCCATGCTGATCGACGAGACGGAACGCGATCCGGCCGGTCGCTCTCAGGTCTTTGCATCGGCCGCCGACACGCTGGATCTCGAAGTCGAATTCGAACCCGACGAGCACCTTGTTCCTGACGTTCGGGCCCATTGGAACCCGCTGATCGAGCCGATCCTGGCAACCGCGTTGGAGGAACGGGTCGCCCGTCCATTCACGATCGGCGCCTATGGCGACGATAATTGGGCTGAGATCCGGGTCCAGCTTGCCGATGGGGTGCTGGATGTCCGCTCTCCGCAGCGCAGGCTGTTCAGCTATACGGCATTCGTCTTCATCGGCTGGGTTATCGGCGCCTCGCTGCTGTTGACCTGGATCGCCGTGCTTTTCATGCGCAACCAGGTGCGGCCGATTCGCCGTCTGGCGCTGGCCGCCGAGAATTTCGGCAAGGGCCGCGATTCGATGCGGCTGCGGCCCTCCGGCGCGCTGGAGGTCAGGCAGGCGGCCGCCGCCTTTATTGTGATGCGCGACCGTATCAGGCGACAGATCGGACAGCGCACGGAGATGCTGGCCGGAGTTTCGCATGACTTGCGTACCCCGCTGACGCGGATGAAGCTGCAACTGGCCTTGCTGAGGAAGAGCGAGGAAACTGAAGGGCTGCAGGCAGATGTCGTTGAAATGGAGACGATGATCGATGCCTATCTGGCTTTCGCGCGGGGCGAGGGCGGTGAGACGCCGGTCAGGACCGACCTGGCGCAGAGCCTGCGCGACGTCGTGGGTGGCTTGCCAGGGGGAGACGCAGTAACGCTCGAAATCGCCGGGCCGATCGAAATCCAGGTGCGGCCGATGGCGATGAAACGCTGTCTGGGCAATCTGGTCGGGAATGCGCTGCGCTATGCGAAGCAGGTTCGAGTCAGCGCGTCCTGGCATCATCATGCCGTTTCCATTGTCATTGATGATGATGGTCCCGGCATTCCCGAGGAAAGCCGCGAAGATGTGTTTCGGCCGTTTTTCAGGCTGGACCCTTCGCGCAATGTTGCGACCGGCGGGGTGGGGCTGGGCCTGTCGATCGCTCGCGATATCGCCCACGTGCACGGCGGCGAAATCAACCTCGAAGACAGCCCGATGGGCGGCCTGCGCGTCGTGCTGATATTGCCTGGTTAGGCGCGATTTTCGCGGGTCTTACGCTTCGACGGTGGCTGCCATTTTCGTTACGCTGGGCATCTGGTCGATATTGGGGATCAGCTGATCGATCGACCCCATATAGCCCAGGATTTCTCTGCCGCGTGGATTGACCCAGCGGGTATAGATGGTGCGGCGGCGATGCGTGCCGGTCGGCTTAGGCGCCGCATGCAGCATACAGCCCAGATGGACCGTGACATCGCCCGGCTCAGTTTCGTAGGTGACGATGGGCTTGTCCCCCCACTGATCCTCGGGGAAGCGATCATGGGCAATTCGGCCGGCGCTACCTGACAGGAAGAAAAGCTGAGAGCTGTCGGGTGTCGCTGCGTCGAGCTGAATGCCGACATGCACCCGCGGGCACGTGACCGGACAGCCGCCGATGCCGCAATCGCGATGCCAATCCAGCATGTAGTTGGAGCCGACGTCGGTCGCCTTGGTGAATTCGCGCAGGATGGCGTGGGTGCCATTGTCGCGATCAACGGAAGGCACGACATTTTCCTTGGCTAGGCCGGTCAGATACTTGACCATGGCGTGCGCGTCGAGATCTTTCATCATCGGCGATTGCAGAGCCATATATTGAAGATCCCAGACTTTCTTTTCGCCCTTGCTATCGGACGCCCAACGCGAGAAGCGGGTGCCCTCGACCGCGCGGTCGCGCAGGCGATCGACCTCGTCGGATAGCCGGGCGATCTCGTCCCGCCCGAAGGCGCCACGCATATGGACATAGCCCGCCGTGCGCAAGAAATGAGAGATGAGCCGCGGGTCGTCGTCGCGATCGAACGACTTGCGGATGTCGAGCGGCGATTCGTCGAGATCGCGTAAATCCAGGGTCCTGGGGTCATAGATCGGCGTGCCGCTGTAGAGGCAGCGCAAGGCGGGTTCCCACACGTCCCAAAGGGCGAAGCCGCCACGGATGAAGCGCACGACCTGGGAATAGAGCAGGCCGAATCTCGACCTCAGCTCGTAGAAATAGTCTGTCCAGCTGTCGGCCGGAATCTCGATGACCAGCGTTGCCTCTTCGAGAACGCCGGGTACGATCCGGACCCTGCCGTCTTCGCAAAGGTAACTGAAGGCGACCCCTTCGGGCGTTTGAAAGGTGATCGGGGGAGCGCCGGCGACATCCCAAGCTATCCGGTCGCTGACGCCGCGGCGCAACCGCTGTGGCAGGACTATCTCATGCATCGCCTTGAAGTCGAGAGGCGGCATGCCCAGGCTTCTGGCGGTGCCGACCAGCACATTGTGCTGCCCGAATTTTGTTTCGGTCATTCCCCGTCCCCGAAAATTCCGCGGCACAGCTCTTTGCCAGCGCTTCAGGCCGCCCTTGGGCAAGTCTAGCGTTCAAGCAGCGCGCCGACCAGCGCCATATTGCACTGAGGCGAGGTGCGTCAGGTCGGGATTGGAGGGAGACGGTTGGCGGCTTTCAGCGAGCAGCTTCCCGCCGCCACCAGGGGGAATGCCGATCGTCCTGATCTCGAAGATAGCCCGCCGGGCAATCTTCGAGTCAGTCTCGTCAGGCCGGTTTAGATTTCCCGGCCTTATTTTGTGCGCTGAAGCGCGCCTTTAAGCTCGGTCAGGCTCTCACCTACGCGCTTGGCCAGAACATCGGCCGCTTCGGTGTTCGACTTCGCGACCATTTCGGTCAGTTCGCGAAGATTGGCGAGCGCCTTTTCAAAGGCAGTCTTAACCAGTTCGGTCTGCTGAGCGATCTTCTGCTCGGGCGCGCCCTGGGCCAATAATTCCTTCAGGACGGTCGAGCTTTCTTCGACCATCGACTTCATGATTTCGCTCTGCCGCCGCAATACGGCCTGAACGCCTTCGATCGCCAACTGGTTGGCGTTTTGCACCGCTTCGATGTTGCGGCGCTGGGTTGAGATCAGCGCCTGAAAGTCGAAGCCGGGGATTTTGAATTCCGAAAACATCTTGGTGAAGTCGTTTTCGAGAAATGGGTTGCTCGTCGGGTTGGCCATATGAGGTTTCCTCCGTTTATGTTGCAGTGCAACAAAGATGGTGTGGTATAGCTCTGCCAGCTGATGGAAGTCAATGTCCGTTCAGTTTATTTTGTCGGCGGAGATTTGGGCTTGGCGCGGGCTTTGGGCGCGCGCGCCTTCGGTTGCTTGGCGGCGGGCGCTTGCGGCTCGGGTTCGACTAGGTCCGGCGGCCCTTGAGGCGTAAGGGGCTTTCCCGGCTGACTTTGCCCGTTATTCCCGCCCAGCAGGGACATCGCCCGGTCCAGGTGGCGGTCCAGAGCGGCCATAGTCTTGCCCAGATCCTGGGCGTCGTCCTTCAGCCAGACGCGGAATGTCGAAAGATAGACCCCGCCCATCACAGCCAGCTTAAGCGGCATGGCAGGCCAGTCGATCGACATGCGCGCGCCGGCGAACATCCAGGCCACGGTCCGCGGCATCGCCGCTGCCAGCACGAATGCGCTCGCCGGGTCGAAGGCCAATTCACGCGTGATGCGCCGCACGCCGTCGCGATAAGGCAATAGCGCGTCGAACCGCTCCATCACGATATCGAACAGTCGGTCGCGCGGGGTATCGTCGATATCGCCCGCCGCCGCGCCGGCCAGCATGCGGCGGTCGATCATGCGCTCGAAGCCGTCGAGTATCTCGGGGCGGCAAACATAAGACCGCGCCAAGGCCGACAGCGAAATGCCGGCCTCTGCGGCGACATCGCCCAGCGCCAGATTTCTCCAGCCGCGCTCCCCCGCGAGCCGCACTGCCGCCGCCGCGATCGAATCGGCTTCGCTAGGCACGTGGATGCCAGACGTTCCGTTTGCTGCGATCATTCGATGCTCCTTATGAATCCCGACGGAGCAGAGCCCCGGCAGAAAGCGTCAACCAACCGAGAATAAAAGCTGTTCCGCCGATCGGTGCGACCGCGCCCAACAGGCGGGGTCCATGTAACACTAAACCATAGAGCGCGGCAGGAAAGAGAATGCTGCCGGTCAGAAACAGCCACTGTGACGCAACCGCGCATTTCGCGTTCAGCCGGTCGATTCCCGCAAGAGCCGCGACGCCAAGCATTGCAAGTGCGTGCAGAGCCTCATAAAGGCTACCCGTGCGCAGCCAGCCGATTTCCGTCGCCTGGGTGTCGGCATTCAATCCGTGGGCGGCGAATGCCCCGGCGATTACCGACACCGCGCCGCTGAGCGCCGCGAAGGCGATGAAGCCGCCGCGGGCGGCAGTTGGCCGATGCGATCCGAAGTGGTTCAAAATGGGTGCCCCGTTGTTTTCGCTTTGCGTCGTCGGCTATGGAGCCTAAGAGTGCCTTCGCCTAAAGTTACCCGAACCTTTAATCACTTATACGCGAACGCCCCAGATTGACCGACGTTCCTTCCCATCAGCCAGCCTCAGGTGATGCCGGCATTATCGTGCTGACCGTCATCGTGCCGGTTAAGAATGAAGCTGACAATGTTTTGCCGTTGATCGGCGAAATCCGCGCGGCGTTGTCCGGTGGACCGGCCTATGAAATTCTTTATATCGACGACGGCAGCACGGACGATACGCGCGAGCGTCTGGACGACGCGGCCAAGAGCGCCCCGGAACTGCGGGTGCTTTACCACGCCGCCAGTTGCGGACAGAGCGCGGCATTGCGCACCGGGGTCATGGGCGCCAGGGGCAGCGTCATTGCGACATTGGACGGCGACGGACAGAACGACCCGGCCGATCTCCCCCGTCTGGTCTCGGCCTTCCTCAACCCTGCCTCGGCTGCGGAACTCGGCATGATTGCGGGGCAGCGGGTCAAGCGCCGCGACAGCACGGTCAAGCGTTGGTCATCGCGGATCGCCAATCGGGTGCGCTCGGCCATGCTGGGCGACGATACGCCCGACACCGGCTGCGGCCTCAAGGTCTTTTCGCGTGAGGCGTTTGTGCGCCTACCGTATTTCGATCATGTGCATCGGTTCCTGCCGGCTTTGATGCGGCGGGAGGGATTCGCGGTAGGGTTGGAGCCGGTCAATCACCGGCACCGGGTCCACGGCAGTTCGAAATACGGCATCAACAATCGCCTGTGGGTCGGCATTGTCGACCTGTTCGGCGTGTTCTGGCTGCAGCGCCGGATGCGCCGGCCGACCCTCGTGTCGCGTAGTGAAATCGGAGTTAAAAGTTGAGCAAGCCTGCCACTATCGACGTCCTGGGCGTCGGCAATGCGATCGTCGATGTTTTGGCTGAGGCCGGCGATGCATTCCTGACGGCCGAAGGAATCGCCAAGGGCGGCATGACGCTGATCGATACCGATCGCGCCCACGCACTCTATTCGCGCATGCCCCCGGGTATCGAGATGTCAGGAGGGTCGGCCGCCAATACGATGGCTGGCATCGCCTCACTGGGCGGCAGCTGCGCCTATATCGGCAAGGTCGCGGACGACCAACTGGGCGAGGTCTTCGCCCATGACATTCGTGCGATCGGGGTCGGCTTCGACACCAGACCGCTGGCCGGCGGCGAGCCGACCGCGCGTTGTCTGATCCTGATCACGCCGGACGCGCAGCGGTCTATGAACACGTTTCTGGGCGCCAGCTCATATCTGAGCGCCGACGATATCGACGCCGATCTGATCCGCTCGGCCCATATTACCTATCTGGAAGGCTATCTGTTCGACCGGCCTGAGGCGAAGGAAGCGTTCTTTTCCGCCGCCAAAATCGCCCACGATGCCGGCCGCAAGGTGGCGCTGACTCTTTCGGACACCTTCTGCGTCGCGCGCCACCACGCCGAGTTCACCGCACTGATCAATCATGTCGATATTCTGTTCGCCAACGAGAGCGAGGCTGCGGCATTGACCGGCGAGACTGCGTTCGACGCGGCAGTGAGTGCGCTCTCGGCCAAATGCCCGATCGTCTGTGTGACCCACGGCGCCGAAGGTTCGGTCATCGCCTCCGTAGGCCGCACCCATAAGATCGCCGCTGCATCGGTCGCGCATGTCGTCGATACGACGGGCGCCGGCGATCTCTATGCCGCTGGCGTACTTTACGGCATCACCGCCGGGCTCGATCTTTCCGCCGCCGGGCGTATCGGCTCGGTTGCGGCCGCCGAGGCGATCAGCCATGTCGGCCCCCGACCCCAGCGCAGCCTTCGGGCGCTGATCGGCTGAGGACTTTCGAAGCGCCTCGGTCCGAACGGAAAGACTCACAATGAACCGCCCGCGCCTCAATCGCATATTGCTGGTCAATGACGACGGCATCGACGCCGAGGGGCTGCAGGTCTCGTACGAGATCGCCAGCGAATTCGCCGACGAGGTCTGGGTCGTCGCGCCGCAGGCCGACCAAAGCGGCATGTCTCATGCCTTGTCGCTGCAGTTGCCAATCCGCGTCGTGCCCTATGGGCCGCGCCGCTTTGCCGTCGTGGGAACACCTAGCGACTGCATCGTCATGGCGGTCAGGCTGATCATGAAGGACAATCTGCCCGACCTGGTGATTTCGGGGGTCAATCGCGGGGCCAATCTGGCCGACGACATTGCCTATTCCGGCACTGTCTCCGGCGCGATGACCGCAATCCTTTGCGGCATTCCTGCGGTGGCGCTGAGCCAGGCCTATCGCAAGAATGCCGACACGCCCTGGGATACGGCACGCATGCACGCCGGCGCCCTGCTGAACAAATTGTTGGCCGCCCCCTTGCCGCCCGACCTCTGCCTCAATGTCAATTTCCCGGCCATCGATGCCGCCGAAGTGACAGGAATCCGCCCGACCCGTCAGGGGCGTCGGTCGATCCGCGCTATCGGCATCGACCCCAGGGACGATCTGCGCGGCAAACCCTATTACTGGCTGAATTTCGACCGGGCCGGCGGCGAGCAGGATGAGGACAGCGACATCGCGGCGCTGCGCGCCGGCGCCGTGTCCGTCACGCCGCTGCGCGCCGACCGCACCAACGACGCGGCGATGCCGTTGGTGGCCGAGAGGCTTGGCTAATGAAAATGCCGGAGCCCGATCGTGCAGTGATGGGGCGGCGCGAGGCCATCATTGCCGGGTTGAGGGCGATCGTGCCGGGCGAGGGCGTGGTTTGGGCGCAGGATGCGCTGCGCGCCTATGAAAGCGATGCGCTGACCGCCTATCGCCAGCGGCCGCTGGCCGTGGTTCTGCCGCGCAACACGGCAGAGGTCGTGGCGGTACTTCAGCTGTGCGCCCGATATCAGGTCAAGGTGGTGCCACGCGGATCGGGGACGTCGCTGTCGGGCGGGGCATTGCCTCTGGCCGATTCGGTGGTGGTGGCGATGGGGCGGTTCAATCGGATTCTCGATATCGATATCGCCAACCGCACTGTCACGGCCCAACCGGGCGTAACCAATCTGGGCATCACCGCCGCAGTGGCTGACGCCGGCTTTTATTACGCGCCGGATCCCTCCAGCCAGATCGCCTGTTCGATCGGGGGCAATGTGGCGGAAAATTCGGGCGGCGTGCATTGCCTGAAATACGGCCTCACCACCAACAATGTGCTTGGCGTCGAAATGGTCTTGATGTCAGGCGAGATCGTGCGCCTGGGCGGCAAATATCTCGACCCCGAAGGCTATGACCTGCTGGGAATCGTTATCGGCTCAGAGGGAATGTTGGGCATCGTGACCGAGGTGACGGTACGCATTCTGCCCAAACCGCCGGGTGCACGAGCGGCGCTGATCGGCTTTGCCTCGGACGAGGCAGCGGGCGATTGCGTGGCCAAGATCATCGCGGCGGGCATCATTCCGGCGGGTATGGAGATGATGGACCGGCTGGCGGTGCAGGCGACGGAAGATTTCGTCCATGCAGGCTATCCGCTGGATTGCGAGGCCCTGCTGATCGTCGAGCTGGACGGGCCGGTGGCCGAGGTGGACCATCTTCTGGGTCTGGTCGAAGGAGTGGCAGAGCGATGTGGGGCGATCAGCATACGGGTCAGCAATTCCGAGGCGGAACGGCTGCTGTTCTGGGCAGGCCGCAAGGCCGCTTTCCCCGCCACATCGCGGCTGGCGCCCGATTATTACTGCATGGACGGCACGATCCCGCGCCATCAGCTGTCGCATGTGCTGGGGGAAATCCGCCGCCTGTCAGGGCACCATGGGCTGGGTGTGGTCAATGTCTTTCATGCTGGTGACGGCAATCTCCATCCGCTGATCCTCTATGACGCCAACCGCGAGGGTGAGATCGAGAAGGCCGAAGCCTTCGGTGCGGACATTTTGCGGCTGTGCGTCGATGTCGGCGGCGTTCTGACCGGCGAGCACGGCGTGGGCGTCGAGAAGCGGGACCTGATGGAATATCAGTTCAGCGACGCCGATCTGGAACGCCAACAGCAGCTGAAATGCGCCTTCGACCCGGATGGGTTGCTGAACCCCGGCAAGGTGTTCCCGAAGCTGCACCGCTGTGCTGAGATGGGGCGAATGCATGTGCATGGCGGGAAGCTGGCATTTCCGGAATTGCCGCGGTTTTGACGGATGATCCGGAGCGCCTTCCGCCGCCACGGTTCTGGCGAACGCGATATTTCGCGTTTGATGTCTTGCCGCACCGTCCTGAACTCGACGTTCTCGAAATCCGTCGTGTGATAGAGAGGCCGGAACGGCGTACGATTCAGATGGATGGCAGGATCAGACTCTATGGCTTGTCCGCGAGTCTCGAATGTTATCTTCTTGTTGGGTAGTCTCCGACGATACGACAGTTCACAATGCCTTCGCCGACGAAGGTTTTGCGCCATGACGACAAGCTACGATAAATCGACCGATAGCCTTTATGTCGAGGTGCGAGCGCTGCCTTCGTGCAGAACCGTCGAAATCGAAGACGACGTGATGGTCGATTACGGTTTCGATGGGAAACCAGTCGGCTACGACATCCAGCACGCATCGACCAAGGCCGAGTTTATTGCGCCTCATCCTTCAGGACATGTCGCATGCGGCTGAATAATCATGTTGTCGCATCTGCTTTTTGGTCGAATGAAGGCCTAACCAATGTCATCGAAATCTCTGCAAACATCCGATATCGATGAGGTTCTGTCGGGAAGGAAACGGCCGGAGGGTATGCCCGAGGATTGGGTCGGCTCCGCGACAACCTCATCTCTTGGATGGAGATGGGATGACCCAGATAATCGTGGGAACAGCGTTCGGATATTTCGTGGCGATCCTAATGATTTGGACCTACGCCATCGGACTCCCTTTGTCATTGATGTGCGGGTTGGCCGGGTTCGAGACGTGAAGGCGATCCGATTGACGATGATGAGGTCGTTGCCGAGGCTTTGCGAGCTCACTCCTGAAATTCGGTCAAGCGCCGAGTGTAACTTTCTCTACCTTGATATTCCTCTGATGCCGAAGCGCTTCGGCTAAGTCATAGTCGGCTTGCATGCCAAACCCTCAGCGATCGCCCAACCGAGGCGGAAACGGCCTAGCTTGCCGCGCTCACCCGGCGGCAGCTGGCCGAGCTGGAGCGGTTGCGCGACTTAAGCCACGGGCAGGCGGAACGCGTGACGGCCGTCAGTCAGGTCCTGTCGCCGGAACATGAGTTCAAATTGCTGACCGGCACCAACGGTTCGATTCTGGCCTTAACATCTTCCCCCGGCTGA
>PLTD01000014.1 GCA_003165335.1 Rhodospirillales bacterium
CAACGCCGGGGTTTCTCGCGAGGAATCTGATGAAAATTTGTGTGGTCAATATCATACCGGTACCCGAATCCTATCTGCCGGCATCGCGCGCCAATGTCGAAAATTGTTGCCGGCGCGTGCTGCACGCCGACACTGAGATTGAATTTCGTGCCCCGGCCATGGGCTTGAGCCTTGGCACAGACGGTCTCGAATATCACCGCAACCCCTATTACGAATTTCTCATCGGCGGAGCGGTGGTCGATACGATCGTCGCAGCGGAAGCCGAGGGATTTGATGCTTTCGTCATCAATTGCTTCGATGACCCGGGCCTCAAACAGGTGCGATCCCTGGTTGAGACACCGGTCTTCGGGCTAGTTGAACCGACGTTCGGCTGGGCCGCGCAATTGGGCGCGAAATTCGGTGCCTTGGTTCCTGATATGCCGGGGCAGGTGGCTTACGTCACGCAGCAGATTGAACGGTTGGGATTGGCACATAGGCTGATCCCGAACGGGGTCCGGGCCGAGCGTAAGCGCTTTGTCGACAGTTTCAGCGAAGCGCTTAACGACACGCGTCCGATGATCGAACGCCTGGCGGATCAGGCACGCGAGATGGTGGACGAAGGCGCTGATGTGATCGTCATCGCCTGCGGCGGTCTTGGCCAGATTTGCGGTAATGCCGGCTTTCACATGCTGGACTATCGGGGCGCACTGATCCCCGTGGTCAATCCATTGACGACGGCTGTGAAGACCGCCGAGATGGCGGTCTCGATGGGCAAGGGCCTGCGCTATCAGATGCCCAGCCGCGTCCATGCCGGAACGCGTCTATCAGCGGAAGACCGGAAGTGCTTTCGAGCAGCGGTTTAGGTCGGCGCAGCGTCCATGAATACGCGCAACGACTTGAATTTTCCGGTTTTGTCGAACACGAAATGCTGAACGATCAGCGACGTCACCGGCGGATGGCTGCCGACCCCCGCCGTAACCTGCGTGATCGATGCTGCCTCGGTCCCGTTCACGAAGATTTTATTCGGCACAAGGTCGATTTCCCAGCCGCTTGCGACAGTATCGACGAAATATTGGTTCATTGCAGACTTGCCGACGACCGGCGGGCTGCCAACTGGGTCTTCGAATAGGATATCGTCGGCGAACAGAGCGATGCGCGTGACGACGTCTTTCACCTTATAGCTGGCGAGGAAGGTTTCGATCGCGGTGCGTTTGGCCTGGGTGCTATCGGACATTCAAAGGCTTTCTTTATAGCGGATTGCACGTGCGACGACGTTACTGAGTTAGGGAGGACAAGGAAATGGTTGAGAAATTAGGCAGGCGCCTGGAGGGCAGGGTCGCGATCGTGACCGGTGGCGGCCAGGGCGTCGGGCGCGGTATCGCGCGGCGATTTGCCCGGGAAGGCGCGGCGATTTTGCTCGCGCAGCGCAATGCTGAGAACGGTCGGCAGGCCGTCGCGGAATTGCGCTCGGACTTCGGCATAGAGGCGATCTTCGTCAAAACCGATGTGACCGTGCGCGAACAGGTGGATGCCATGATCGCGGCGGCGGTCGAGCAACTCGGATCTATCGACATTCTGGTCAATAATGCCGGGGGCAGCTTCCCCAAGCGGCTCGAGAATCACACAGACGAAGATATGGGCCAGGGGCTGGATCTCAACTTCTGGTCCAGCTTCTGGGCGATGCGCGCGGCCTTTCCCTATATGAAGGCCAAGAAATGGGGCCGGGTCATTAACCTGGGGTCACTGAACGGCGTAAATGCGCATATGTTCACTGCCCAATACAACATTGGGAAAGAGGCAGTGCGAGCGCTGACCCGCACTGCGGCAGTCGAATGGGGCCCTCACGGCATCACAAGCAACATCATCTGTCCGGCTGTCAGCAGTCCGGCCGGCGACATCTATATGGCCGCCAATCCAGAGATGATGAAGGCGATCCTACAGCAGATCCCGCGCGGTAAAATGGGCGACGCAGAGGCCGATGTCGGCGGTGTGGCTGCCTTCCTTGCCAGTGACGACGCCGCCCATGTCAATGGGACCACCCAGTTCGTCGATGGTGGTTCGCACGTTAACGGTGTGGCCTGGCGGCCCGACGTCGAAGACTAAGGGCGGTCAGGGGACTGTCAGCAGGACGTGCCGTTTTTTGCCGGCTGATAGTTTAATCGCGCCGTCACGTATATCTGATGCAGTCAGCCGGCGCTGCTCGTCCACGACCACCTCGTCGTTAACGCGTGCACCGCCGCCTTTGATCAGCCTGCGCCCCTCGCCGCTTGAAGCGGCCAAGCCAGTTTCGGCCAATGCCGCATAAAGAGCCAAGCCTGCGGCCTCCAAAGATCGCGGATCAACCGCGTGACTGGGCAGGCCTTCCGCAGCTTCGCCCTCTTCAAAGGTCCGGCGCGCGGTCTCAGCCGCTTGGGCTGCGGCATCGGTGCCATGCAGAATGGCCGTAGTCTCAAAGGCCAGGATTTTCTTGGCTTCGTTGATCTCGGCGCCATGTAGCGTCTCAAGCCGGACGATCTCGTCCAGCGGCAGCGTGGTGAACAGCTTAAGGAACCGGCCGACATCTGCGTCGTCGGTGTTGCGCCAGAACTGCCAGTAATCATAGGCCGAAAGTCGGTCCTGATTGAGCCAAACCGCGCCCGCGGCGGTCTTGCCCATCTTAGCGCCGGAGGCGGTTGTGATCAGCGGCGTGGTGAGTCCGAACAGTTCGGCGTCCGCGGCCCGGCGTCCCAGTTCGATGCCATTGATGATATTGCCCCACTGATCCGAACCGCCCATCTGGAGCGTGCAGCCGTGGCGGCGCGAAAGTTCCAGGAAGTCGTATGCCTGCAGGATCATGTAGTTGAATTCGAGGAAGGTTAGCGGCTGCTCCCGATCCAGGCGCAACTTGACTGAGTCGAATGTGAGCATCCGGTTGATCGTGAAATGCCGGCCGACATCGCGCAGGAACGGCACATAAGCCAGCCGGTCGAGCCAATCGGCATTATTGACGATGAACGCATCGGCCGGACCATTGCCGAAGGTTAGAAACGGTTCGAAGTTCTTTTTGATGCCCGCGATATTTGCCGCGATCGTCCCGTCGCTCAATAGCTGGCGGCTTTCGTCCTTGCCTGAGGGATCGCCCACCTTGGTCGTTCCGCCGCCCATCAGGACGATCGGGCGGTGTCCGGTCTTTTGCAGCCAGTGGAGCATCATGATTTGTACGAGGCTGCCGATGTGAAGGCTGTCCGCGGTCGCGTCAAATCCAGTATAAGCTGTAATTGTGCCTTCGGCCGCGCGCTTATCGAGCGCGGTCGCGTCGGTCAATTGGTGGATGAATCCCCTTTCGGAGAGGACATTGAGCAAATCGGATCGAAATGCGGGCATGATACTTGTTTCAGCGGTTTGGGGGGCGACGGGGTCGCTTAACACATTCCGACAGGCGGGCAAATGAGTGTCACAATGAAGAGAGAGGGCGTCCTCACCGCCATCGGTTTGATGTCGGGCACGTCGATGGACGGAATCGATGCCGCGGTGGTGAGAACTGACGGACTGAAATTCGTGGAAACCGGAGCGGCATTGACGGTTCCCTACCGCCGCTCTCTGCGCCAACGGCTGCACCGCCTGGTCATGGATGGCGGGCGGGACAGGAAAGAGGCGCAGGCCGTGGAGCGCGACCTGACACTGGCTCATGCGGAAGCGGTTGAGCGGCTCTTGGCGGGCACGGGACTGACCGAAGGCAGTATCGACATATTGGGCTTTCATGGCCACACCGTGCTTCACAATCCGGCTGACGGCTTCACGTGGCAGATCGGCGACAGCCTGCTGCTCGCAGGGCGCACGGGAATTGATGTGGTCGGCCAGTTTCGCGTCGCGGACGTGAAGGCAGGGGGACAAGGTGCGCCTCTTGTGCCGCTTTATCATGCCGCCCGTGCAGCGGATCTGGGAAAGCCGATTGCGGTGCTGAATATCGGTGGCGTCGCCAACGTCACCTGGCTGGGAAGCGACAAGGAGGACGACATCGTCGCCTTCGATTGCGGTCCGGGTAACGCGTTGATTGATGATTTCGTTCATGCCCGGACAGGGCTTCCCTATGATGCTTCCGGCACACTAAGCCTCTCCGGCTCTGTCGACGAAACTCTGCTTGAGCGGCTATTGGATAACGCCTTTTTCGAACAGCCGCCGCCCAAGTCTCTCGACCGCAACACCTTCGACGCATCCTGCATCGCGGGACTTTCGATTCCCGACGGCGCGGCGACATTGGCAGCATTTACGGTTCAGGCAGCTGCGAATGCGATATTGAAGGTAGGGACTCCGACTAAGGTGCTGGTTTGTGGCGGAGGGCGGCTCAATCGCGCATTGATGGCGGGATTGTCCAAGATATTGCCTGGCATTGTTGTGGGACCTGTCGAGACAGTCGGCTGGCGCGGCGATGCGTTGGAAGCCGAGGCTTTCGGCTATCTCGCTGTGCGTTCATTGAAGGGTTTACCGCTAAGCCTACCGAAGACGACGGGTGTGCCACTGCCGATGCCGGGAGGGGAATTCTTTGCCGCCCCGGGCTCTTTGCCGTCTAACCGGACGGCAGGCGCTTCGTGATTTCGTCCGCGAGCGCCAGCATTTCGAGAGCAGCTTTGCTTTTCGGCGCTGTTTCGACGACGCCGCGCCCTTCCATCATCGAGGCCGCGAAGGAGATGCGATTGCCGATAGTCGATTCGGCAACGTCTCCTCCCAGTTCGGCTATGCGTGCGTATAGCGCCTCGGCAAGCTTCACGCGCGTCTGGGCGCGGTTGATGACAACCAAAACCTTCCGTTTTTCCGATCTGGCCAGAGCCAGTGTTGGTTCGGTGGCCCAGATGTCGAGCGGGCTGGGCTGGATGGGCACGAGGATCAGATCGGCAACTCGAACCGCGATCTTGGCCTCGATTTCGGCATGGGGCGCAGAATCGACCAAGACCAGGTCGCATGAGGATTTCAGTTTATCGACCGTCGCTTGTGCGCGCCATCCGGTGACCGTCGTCAGGCTCATGCGACCGGCTATCCCGGCGGCTTCGCGAATTCTGAACCACTGGGTCAGGCTGCCCTGTGGGTCGATGTCAAGCAGACCGATTGAAAGGCCGCGCGCCGAAAGGGCGACTGCCAATTGCGCCACTAGCGTCGTTTTTCCAGCGCCGCCTTTCTGCTGGGCCATCGTGAGGACCTTGCCGGTCATTCCTTGCCTCCTGTTACGCTTGGTCGAGCATGCATCCTTTCCGGTTTATGGGAAAGGGCTATATTGCAATGCAACATAAGCGCTATGTGGCAGCGGCCAATATTGTGCCCGCGACCCCCGATATGATCGCGCGTGCCGGCGCCATGATCGCCGAGGGGCGGTTGGTCGCTTTTCCGACCGAGACTGTCTACGGGTTGGGAGGGGACGCCACGAACGGACATGCGGTGGCGGCAATTTTCGCTGCGAAGGGGCGTCCTTCTATCAATCCTTTGATCGTGCATGTTCCAGGTGTGGCGTATGCGCAGGAGCATGCGATTTTCGACGCTCGGGCAGAAGAATTGGCGACGCGCTTCTGGCCCGGGCCGTTGACGCTCATTCTTAAGCGAAAGCCGGGATCGCCGGTTTGCGACCTAGTCACTGCCGGGTTGGACAGCATTGCGATTCGCGTGCCGTCCCACCCGGTGGCCCGAGCTCTGCTTTCCGCGGCCGGTGGGCCTATCGCCGCGCCCAGCGCCAACCGATCCGGCCGGGTCAGCGCGACGACGGCGATCCACGTTGCAGAGGAACTCGGCGCGCGGGCAGATATGATCCTGGCAGCCGGGAAAACCACGCTCGGCCTTGAATCGACGATCCTGGACCTTTCGGGCGCATATCCGACCCTATTGCGTCCCGGCGCAGTCAGTGCGGATGAGATTTCCACGATAATCGGCGAGATTGCCGTCGCAGAAGGAAATCCGGATCGTCCCAATGCCCCGGGACAATTGCGACGGCACTATGCCCCCGCGACCAAGCTTAGGCTCAATGCAGCGATGGCTGACCCGGGCGAAGCGCTGTTGGCTTTCGGACCGGATCCGTTCGCCGGGCGCCTTGCGAAAAGGGTTCTGAACCTGTCGCAGACGGGGGATCTGCACGAAGCAGCGGCCAATCTGTTCGCGATGCTGCGGACACTCGACGCCGGTGGTTACCGGGGCATCGCGGTGATGTCCATTCCGTATGTTGGTCTCGGCATTGCGATTAATGACCGTTTACAACGCGCGGCCGCTCCGGCGGATGATGGTGCAGAAGGAGGCGAGCATGGCTGACGCCTCACTCTCATCATTGCGCAATGCAGTCGACCCGGCGGGCTGGATCGACGAGCCCGCCGATATGGCGCCTTTTCTGCACGAGCAACGCGGCCGATTTCAGGGAGGCGCGCTAGCTGTCGTACGCCCGTCATCGACTGAACAAGTTGCCGCCGTTGTTGCTGCCGCGCGGCAGGCGCGCGTTCAGATCGTGCCACAGGGCGGCAATACGGGCCTCGTCGGAGGCTCTATGTCATATCCTGGCGAGAGGGCGATCGTGCTCTCGCTGCAGCGGATGAACCGTGTCCGCGACCTCGATCTGCTCGATTACAGCATTACGGTAGAAGCCGGCTGCATCTTGGCCAATGTCCAACAAGCGGCCGAAGATGCCGATCGCCTTTTCCCACTAAGTCTGGGGTCGGAGGGGAGCTGTACGATCGGCGGGCTGCTGTCGACCAATGCAGGCGGAACGATGACAATTCGCTATGGCAATATGCGCGAGTTGATTTTGGGTATCGAGGCCGTACTGCCGGATGGACGGGTCTGGAATGGCTTGCGGCGCTTGCACAAGAACAACACCGGCTATGACTTGAAGCACCTGTTCATCGGCGGCGAAGGTACGCTGGGAATCGTGACCGCGGCGGTGCTGAAGCTGTTTCCGCGTCCACGTCAGATCGAAACGGCATTGATTGCCGTGCCCGACCCGACGGCAGCCATTGCACTGCTCGCACGCTTGCGGGCGGCAACCGGCGACGCATTGTCCGGGTTCGAATTGATGCCCCGCATGCTGATCGAGTTTGCGCTGAAACATATTGCCGGCGTGGTCGATCCATTGAAGGCACCCAGCCCTTGGTACGTTCTAGTCGAGGCCACTGCTGGCACGCCGGGCAGTATGCTGCGCGAATCGATCGAGGGGGCGCTGGCGGTTGCCATCGACGACGGTCTCGTCACCGATGGGACACTTGCGGAAAGTGAAGCGCGCCGCAACGCCCTATGGTTCATCCGCGAGGCGATCGTGCAGTCCCAGCGGTACGAAGGTGGATCGATCAAACACGATATTTCGGTTCCGGTAAGCCGCGTGGCGGATTTCATCGAGCGGGCCGACGCTGCGGTCAAGGCGGCGATGCCCGGTATTCGACCCGTGCCGTTTGGCCACGTCGGCGACGGCAATATCCATTTCAACCTGACGCAGCCGGTAGGCGCAGACCAGGCGGACTTTCTCGCGCAATGGGAGACGATGAACGGCATCGTCCATGAGATTGCGCTTGATCTAGGTGGTTCGATCAGTGCCGAACACGGGATCGGTCGGTTCAAGCGGGATGAGATGCGACAGGTGAAGAGTCCCGTCGAGTTGGATATGATGCAACGCGTCAAGGCAGCGTTGGATCCTCACAGATTGCTCAATCCGCGTGCGCTGCTTCCCGGGGACGATGGAGACGATCACCAATGACCGACGAGACCAATCCGGTCCCAACCAGCGGCGGGCCGGGGCGCGCTGCTTTTGCGTTCATTTTCGTCACCGTTCTGCTCGATATGATGGCGTTGGGCATCGTCATTCCGGTTTTGCCCAAGCTGATCAAGGCATTTATGGGCGGGGATACCGCCAGCGCCGCCCATGTTGTGGGCTATTTCGGGGCGGCTTGGGCGTTTATGCAGTTTGTGTTTCAGCCGGTATTGGGAGCGCTGTCGGACCGGTTTGGCCGGCGTCCTGTAATCATCCTGTCCAACCTCGGGCTGGGGTTCGACTATATCTTGATGGCTCTGTCGCCGAACATCTGGTTCCTATTTGTGGGGCGGCTGATTTCCGGCATCACGGCTGCGAGTTTTTCCACGGCCGGCGCCTATATTGCGGATGTAACCGCACCAGAGAAGCGGGCTGCCCGGTTCGGCATGCTGGGTGCTGCATTCGGGCTAGGGTTTGTAATCGGACCTGCTGTCGGCGGCTTATTGGGGGAGGTTAGCCTTAAACTTCCGTTCTGGGGTGCTGCGGTTCTTAGCTTGATCAACGCAGCCTATGGCACGCTAGTCCTGCCCGAATCGCTGGCGCGTGAACGCCGTGCAGCCTTTTCCTGGCGCCGGGCCAATCCGATCGGTTCATTGAGGCTGCTTGGTTCGAGTTCGACGCTGACGCGCCTTGCTTTGGCCGGTTTTCTGCAGCGTTTTGCTCATGGCTCTCTGCCCAGTATGTTCGTGCTTTACGCAGATTATCGCTATGGCTGGAGTGCAAAGACGGTCGGTCTTGCTTTGGCCGCGGTCGGGATATCGCAGATGATCGTTTCCGGCGGGCTCGTGCGGCCGGCGATCGCCCGGCTCGGTGAACGTGGAGCCATGATGCTTGGGCTGTTCAGCGGCTCAGTCGGCTTTGCGCTTTATGGATATGCGCCGAACGGCACGATTTTCATGCTGGCTCTGCCCTTCGTTGCCTTGTGGGGTTTGGCAAATCCGGCGATTCAAAGTCTGGCGACCCGGCAGGTCAGCCAGAGGGAGCAAGGACAGTTGCAAGGAGCTCAGTCCAGCCTTGGCGGGATTGCCGATATGGTTGGCCCGCTCTTATTCAGTCAGGTCTTCGCCGCCGGCATCGCGGTCACTGCGGCCGTGCATCTGCCCGGGGCACCTTATTATCTGTCGGCTTTGTTCGTCACTGGCGCTTTGTTCGTCTGTTGGCAGGTCACGCGACCAGTGCCGGTACTGGCAGAATAAACTGTAGGCTAAAGGCCGACGACTTCGTTTTCGAACGGGTTTTCGCCATTTCGGGTCTCGACTTCGATGACCCAAAGGTCTGAATCGCGATCGACGGCCCGAGTTACATAGCTGTCGGCGTCTTCGTTGTTCAGCACAGCCCCATCCTTAACACCCATCCAGGCCAGTTTGCCCTCAAGGTCGCGCACCTGGATCAGTATCCGAGTACCTTCCCGCCCTATAAGGCGGACCAGAATGGTTCCGCGCTCGGTATCGCCTCTGCGCAGCAAATAAGCGCCGGTTCCGGCAGCGTTGAAACGCCGGAGTTGGGCCTGAACCCAGAATTCGGTAGGGAGACGGTCGCTGCTCATAGCCGTGACATTTAGCGGCTCGTGACCGGACGATCCACCGTCGATTTGGCTATCTGAGCCGATTGCTTTTCAATAACTGTCGTTCAGGGCCGGGAATGGCGTATACGCATCGCCGTTGGACTGTGCGAATAGGCGATATCGGGAGACGTCGATGATTCCCATTGTGACTCGACATTGGTGGGTGCTGGCCCTGCGTGGCTTGCTGGCGGTTCTGTTCGGCGTGCTGGCTTTAGCCTATCCACCGGTAACGTTCCTGTTGTTGGCCATTTTTATCGCTGCTTACCTGGTGTTGGACGGCTTTTTTGCGATTGTCGCGGGTGTACGTGCGGCCGAGAGCCACCGGCCCTGGTGGCCCTTTGCAGTCGAAGGTATTGCCGATCTGATCGCCGGGACAATCGTCTATTTAGTCCCCGGCGTATTGACCATTCTGGTCGCGGTATGGGCGATGACGACGGGCTTGGTGATGCTGATACCAGGATGGGTGCTGCCCAACCGGGCAGGGAAATGGCTATTCGTGATAATCGGACTGATATCGCTTGCGCTCGGCATCGTAATCATCGCGCGTCCTGCCGCAGGAATCGTCTTCATATCCTGGTCTGTGGCTATCTATGCTCTGCTTTTTGGTTTGGGCCTGATCGCGCTGGCGTTGCGCGTCAGGGATTTGCATCGCAGAAGCGCCGGAGGGATCGTTCTTTAAAGCGGTCGCGCTAGGGCGATGCCGTCGCCAACAGGGATCAGGCAGAAATCGACACGCGGATCGCCTCGCAGCTTCAAATTCAGGGCGCGAATGGCCGTGGTTGAGACAGACTGATCTGTTAGATCAGCAACTGCGCCGTCCCACAGCATATTGTCGACGGCGATCAAGCCGCCCTTGCGCACCAGCACAAGACATTGCTCGTAATATCGATCGTAATTCTCTTTGTCGGCGTCGATAAAGGCAAAGTCGAAACGGCCGACCTGACCATCTGCGATCAATGCGTCCAAGGTCACGGCGGCAGGGCCGATTTTGAGCTCGATCCGATCCGCTACACCGGCCTGCGACCATGCCTTGCGGCCTATGTTCGTCCATTCCACGCTGACGTCGCAGCAGACGAGTTTGCCTCCGGCGGGCAGGGCGGAAGCGACGCTGAGCGCGCTGTAGCCGGTGAAGGTGCCGATCTCGAGCGCGTTGCGCGCGCCGACCAGCCCGATCAAAAAGGCCATGAAACTTCCCTGGTTTGCGCCGATCTGCATACCGCCGTTGGACATCTGGCCGGTGTCCTCGCGCAGACGGGTCTGAACCTGTGATTCCGGGCGATTGGTATCGTCCAGATATGCAGCGAGGCGATCATCGACGGTAACCGTTGAGCGCGACATGGTCAGTTTCCTCTAGGAAGCGGCAGAAAGCCGAGAGTGGACCGATATAAAACACCGGGCGCAACAGAAAAGCGGCGCCACAAGGCGCCGCTTTTCTAATATCGAGAAAGATTTACTGGCGGCGCTGGCGGCGACGGCGGACAAAGCCGAGCGCGGCGAGGCCACCGCCCAGAAGCGTCATGCTGGCAGGTTCCGGCGTCGGTATGCCCGATCCAGGAGGCGGATTGGCGAGAGTTGCCGAAGCGCTGTAGCCCGACCCGCCGGTATCATTCAGCGTCAGAGAGAAAGCGGTCGGCGTCAGTGTGGTATAGGGGGTCGAGCCCGTCGCGGTCAGATCGCCTAGAATGTAAAGCCCTACCTGGCCTGTACCCAGAGTGGAGTTATAGCTGTAGCTGACGGTCTGGATGCTTTGGTCGAGGCTGAACGTATATGTGTCACCGCCGCCAGTAAAGGTGAAGAAGTTAGCGATCGAATTTGTGGAGTAGTTGACGAGTGCACCGACTGTTTCAGCAAACGTGAAGGTACTTGTCGTGAAATTGCCGCTACCGGTAAATGGAGCAAATGAGCCGGTACCAGAGAAGTAGGCAGTTGGAACTGACGCAGTGATCGTCCCGCCGGTGTTGTTTACAGTCGGGTCGCCTAGGAAGGCGATGCTCAAAGTACCTGCCGGAACCGCGGTTGCTTGCGCTGAACCGCCGGCGAGCAGAACGCCCGCACCGACGATGGCTGCAAGTTTCAAAAATTTGAACATCTCGAGGCTCCCTGTCGCGCACGATCACGACATAACGTTAATCGCGTCGATACTAGCAAATCTCGTGCCAGACAAAAATACTTCTATTTTTCAACATTTTAGTGAAACTTCTCGGAATGGATCGCGGAGAAGTGTAAAGGATTCCGACGTCTCGAAACATTAAAAACTAAGACTAACTAAGTATCACTAAGCATTGGCAAAACTGCCGGACGACGCTACGGACCTTGTATGCCACCCGAATACCAATGTCTCAGACACTAAACCAGCAGCCCGCGTCAGGCGATACGCATGCGGTCTTCAATCAGCCACCGCCCCTGGCAGACTACGACCTGTTTTCAACCGACGCTGCTCTAACGATGGCCGTTGCGCGCGAGGGCGCGGGCTGGGCAGTGCCGACGCTAGCTGAATTCGGACAACGGCTCGGTCGGGCCGAGACCTTTGCTCTGGGGGCGCTGGCGAACCGCAACTCGCCGATACTTCACAGCTTCGACCGGTACGGTCAGCGCCGGGACGAGGTCGAATTCCACCCCGCGTGGCATCAACTTATGACTTTGGCTGTCGCACAGGGGCTGCACTGCGCCCCTTGGGCTGAGCCCGAGGCCGGCGCACATGTCGCCCGGGCAGCCGGGGTTTATCTGATGTGCCAGGTCGAGGCGGGCGTTCAGTGCCCTGTCACGATGACCTATGGCGCAGTCCCGGCCTTGAAGCGGCAACCTGAAATAGCTGCGGAATGGCTGCCGCGTATTTATTCGCGCATCTATGACCAGAGCTTCGCGCCTGGAGCGCAGAAAGCCGGTGCGCTGATCGGCATGGGCATGACCGAGAAGCAGGGCGGTAGCGACCTGCGCGCCAACACGACGCGCGCAGATCCGCTTTCCGCCGGCGGTCCCGGACAAGCCTATCGAATCGTCGGGCATAAGTGGTTTCTGTCTGCCCCAATGTGCGACGCGTTCCTGGTTCTTGCGCAGACAAGAGCCGGGGCTTCCTGTTTTTTTATGCCGCGCTGGACCCCAGACGGCCGACCCAATGCGATCCAAATTCAGCGCTTGAAAGACAAGCTGGGTAACCGATCCAATGCCTCGAGCGAGGTCGAATTTGCCGGTGCAACAGGCTGGATGATTGGAGAGGAGGGACGCGGTATCCCCACGATCATCGAAATGGCAAACTATACTCGTCTGGACTGTGCTTTGGGCTCTGCCGGGTTGATGCGCCAAGCCCTGGTCCAGGCGGCGCATCACGCGGCCCATCGCACGGCCTTCCAGCGCAAGCTGATCGATCAACCCCTGATGCAGAATGTCATTGCGGACATGGCGGTCGAAGTGGAAGCGGCGATGCGCCTAGCGTTGCGGCTGGCGCGCGCCTATGACCGGCCGGACGATAACTTAGAAGCGAACTTTGCCCGGCTCGTAACGCCGGCCGCCAAGTATTGGATATGCAAGCGCGGGCCGGTTCTGGCTGCGGAGGCGATGGAAGTGTTGGGCGGCAATGGCTACGTCGAGGATAGCATCATGCCGAGGCTTTATCGCGAGATGCCGGTCAATTCGATCTGGGAAGGGTCTGGCAACGTCATGTGCCTCGATGTCTTGCGCGCCGCTCGACGAACGCCTGATGCTTTGACGGCTGTAATGTCCGAACTGAAGAACGCGCAAGGCGCGGATCGCAGATACGATCAATTCTGCCGTGAACTTGAAGGCGATTTTGCCGATGATGGTTCAAATGAAGGGCAGGCGCGCCGCCTGGTCGAAAGGCTCGTTCTGGCTTTGCAGGGCGCACTCCTGATCCAGGATGGAACGGCGGAAATCGCCGATGCGTTTTGCGCCTCGCGACTTTCCGGCGATGGCGGTGGCGTTTTTGGGACATTACCCCGGACGATAGATTCCGGTGTCATTGCCCGCCGAGCGATCCCTTTGGGTGAGGCATGAACGTTCCGCGCATTCTTTTCGCTGCATATTTAATTCTGGCCCTTGTCCCGTTTGCTCGGGCCCAGCCGGCCAAAGCGCCGGCGGACGCCTGTGTTTATCTGGCAAGCCTTATACCGGTGGATGGCGGTCCGCTCTTTTTGCCGTCATACCCGACGGTGGAGGAAGGCCCGCTGCACAGCGCTGCCTTTCTCTATGATGATGCGGTTACGGCGATTGCGCTCGTCGGCTGCGGTGACACAGGTGCGGCTCGACGCATCGGCGATGCGATTCTGGCCGCCCTGGATCATGATCGGGCCTGGCACGATGGGAGGCTGCGCAACGCCTATGCTGCCGGACCGGTACAGGAATACCCGGTCAAGCTTGGTGGCTGGTGGGACAAGGGGCAGAATCGATGGCTTGAGGACGGCTATCAGGTTGGCAGCGACAGCGGCAACATGGCCTGGGCAATGCTGGCGCTGCTCGCTCTCGACCATGCGACGGCAGACCCTCGTTACCGCACCGGCGCCACGCGCATCGGCGTATGGCTTGTCGGCAGATCCGACGACCGGGGTGCCGGCGGCTTCACCGGCGGCTTTAGCGATTGGGAGCCATCGCCGGCGGTGCTGACCTGGAAATCGACTGAGCACAATACCGATGTGGCCGCGGCCTTTACCCTACTGGCGCGTGCCACTGGGGATCATGTCTGGGCTGATCGAGCCGAACATGCCGCACGGTTCGTCGCCGCAATGTGGGACGATGGCTGCGCCTGCTTCGCCGTCGGTACTACCGAGGATGGCGTGACGCCCAATAAGATTTTGGCGCTGGATGCCGAAATTTGGCCCCTAATCGCCCTGCCTGGGATGGCAGCCGCGCATTCCGGTCAGGTCATTGCCACGATCGGCGCGCGATTGCGGGGCGCCGATGGCTATGCCTACAGCTACGCCGACCATGGCCTGTGGACCGAAGGCACTGCGCAGGCGGCTTTGGCTCAACATTTGTTTGGTCACGATCTGGAGGCGGCTGCGTTGGAAACGGCTGTGGCCACGCAATGGGCGCCTTCGGGCGGAATTTATGCAACGGCCGGCCCGCAACTGGCCACCGGCTTTGGCAGCGCCAGCGATCCGAAGACTGAGCGTTATTACTATCGCCTTCCTCATCTTGCTGCCACAGCCTGGGCCGCCCTCGCTGAGAAAAAATTCAATCCCTTCACGGATTCGCAGACTCTCCCCTAAGCGCATTGCGTATGATATACCGCCTTCGCAACTGCAGCGAAGATCACCTTGTCACACTTTCTAATTATTATCGGCGGCTGAATGGCACGGCGATATGCGCTCAACGCAACTGCTTTGGCCGAATCGCCGATGTTCGCCTCGCCTCGTGGCAGTCTCACCATTGCCGCTCTGGTAAGGTTTTTCGCGCTTGTGCTGCTGATCGCTCAGTTGGGCATAGTCGCGCACCGCATAGAACATTACATCGCGCCGGAACATATGGAGTGCGGGGAAGATTCCTGCACAGCATTCTTGCCGACGACAGGGGCTGCGGACTTGGTGGCTTTCGTTCCCCCGCTTTCCCTCGTCGTATTTTTCCTGACATTCTGGACGGTCTGCGAAAGCACCGTCGAACGGCTGAGCGATCGTCTCGGCTTTCGGGCGCACGCGCCGCCACTCTGACCTCAGCCGCTCGCTTTAATCAAATCGATGAGACCTGACCGCTGCCGGCCGGTGTCCTCTCCTATGATCGGCTTAGGCTCTTGGAGTCTCTTTAATGTTTGTCCGCCAATTTGGCCTGTCGCTTTTGATAGGCATGACTGCTTCCGTTACGAGCGCGGCTTTTGCACAGGCGCCGGCATCATCGGATGCGACGCCTGAAGAAATCGTCATCACCGCAAAGCGACTCGATACTGCGCGTGACGCAATCGCGCCCAGTCTGGGGGCTAGCGATTATGTCATCGACCGCAAGGCGATCGAGAATACGCCGCAGGGTGTGGATACCAGTTTCAATCAGGTGCTTTTGCAGGCCCCCGGCGTTTCCCAGGACAGCTATGGACAGCTTCATGTCCGAAACGAACACGGTAATCTGCAATATCGCATTAACGGGATCATACTACCCGAAGGCATTTCCGGCTTCGGTCAGGCACTCGATCCACGCTTTGCCGATTCGATCGATGTCATAACCGGCACGCTTCCCGCACAGTATGGCTACCGCACGTCCGGCATTGTCGATATCGCCACCAAGAGCGGCGCGTTCGACCAGGGCGGTGATGTCAGCCTCTATGGCGGAAGCCGAGGTACTTTCGAGCCCTCCATTACCGCCAGCGGATCGTCCGGCGCCTTCAATTACTACCTGTCGGGCAGCTACCTGCAGAACGACCTGGGCGTGGAGAATCCGACGTCTTCGGGCGATGCGATCCACGACCACACCACTCAGGCCCACGGTTTTGCCTATCTCTCCTATATCCCGACGACGGATGCCCGGATTTCGGCAATGCTCGGGACCTCGATCGGTTATTTTCAGATCCCCGATAATCCGGGACAGACACCCAAATTTACCGACGCGGGCCTATCGAGTTTCAACTCCCGCGACTTGAACCAGAATCAGCGCGAGATCAATCATTACGCGATCGTTGCCTTTCAAGTCTCAGGCGACCGGTTAGACTATCAGATCGCACCTTTCACGCGCTATTCGGAAACGAAATTCAGCCCCGACCCGCTTGGTGATCTGATTTTTAACGGATTTTCGGATCGATCACAGCTTTCCAGCTGGTCGTCCGGCATTCAGGGCGACGCCAGCTACAAGTTGACTGACGATCACACGTTGCGCGCCGGCATATTCACGTCCGCTGAACGCACGATTACTCAAGTAACGTCCGACGTATTCCCGGTCGACCCGTTCGGGGCGCAGATCAACGATCAGCCGGTGCGGATTTATGACCAGAACAGCAAGACAGGATATCTCTACGGCCTCTATCTGCAGGACGAATGGACAATAACGCCCGAATTGACGCTGAATTTCGGCGGACGGTTCGATGTCGTGAATGCCTATACAGACGAGAATCAGATCAGCCCCCGGGTCAATCTGGTCTGGAAACCGGATTCGGACACCACACTCCACATCGGTTATGCCCGAACTTTTACCCCGCCGCCGCAGGAGTTGGTGGGCAGCCAATCGATCGGTGAATTGATCGGCACAACAAAGCAGCCGGAGGTATTGCTAAACGCGCCGGTGCGGGCGGAACGCGAGCATTATTTCGATGCCGGCATCGTTCGAACTGTCCTGCCCGGTCTCGATATCGGGCTGGACAGTTATTACAAGCTGAAGCGCAATCTGATCGACGAGGGACAGTTCGGCGAATCGCTCGTCCAATCGCCCTTCAACTATCGTTTCGGCCGCGCCTACGGCGTCGAGGCGACCGGCTCCTATCATAACGGCCCATTCGGCACCTATGCGAATGTCGCCTATGGCCAGGAGAAGGGTAAGGACATCATCTCCAGCCAGTTCTTTTTCACGCCGGCCGAACTGGCCTTTATTCACAACAACGCCATTTACACCGACCACGATCAGGCTTGGACGATTTCGGGCGGGGCCTCTTATGCCTTGTCCGACGCGGTTGGCCAGGTTCGCACCAGCCTCGACGTGATTTTCGGCAGCGGATTGCGGCGCAGCCCGCTCAATGCTGTCGAGCCCAACGGAGAAAAACTGCCCAGCTATACTCAGGTGAATATCGGCTTTGCCCAGGATATCGAAGCGAGCGGAGCTTTCGCGGGGACCACAATACGCTTCGACATCGTGAATATATTCGATGATAGTTATGAAATACGAGATGGAACCGGCGTTGGAGTGGGTGCGCCGCAATTCGGGCCGCGCCGAGGCTTTTTCGCGGGTATTATTAAGAACTTTTAAGTTTTCTTTTGGTGGAGTAAATCTGACGCAAAAGAGGGAGAATTTGATGCACAAGGCAACCAGGGCGCTGTCGCCTGATGCAGTTAACGACACTGGTTATTCCGGTATCGGGCTAACCGACACGCGTCGCAAAGTGTTCGATCTGGTTGTCAAAGCCGGACAGCCTGTCGGAGCCTACCGCCTTCTTGAGGCGATGCAGGCCAAGGGTACGCGGGTGATGCCTCCGACGGTCTATCGCGCGCTCAATTTCCTTCAGGGCAAGGGGCTGGTTCATCGGATCGAATCGCTGAATGCGTTTGTGGCCTGCACTCATTCGGGCCACGCGCATGAGGGGCAGTTTCTGATCTGCTCCGAGTGCGGAAAAACCGAAGAGCTGACCGACGAAAGCGTCTCTGCACTGCTGCGCGATCGGGCGCAAAGCCATGGATTTACCCTGACTCGCCAGACAATCGAGCTAAAAGGCCTTTGCGCCAGCTGCGCCGCAAAATAGAGTAGGGTTCGATACTATGATCGCCGCGTCCTGCCATTGCGGGGCGATGCGATTGGAAACTGCCCACGCCCCGGCCACTGTTACCGATTGCAACTGTTCGATTTGTCGCCGATTGGGTGTGCTGTGGGCCTATTACCGGCCCGACCAAGTAGCCATTCGCTGTGCGTCCGATGCGACGGTCCCTTATGTCTGGTGCGACAGGGTGATCGCCTTCCATCACTGCAAGATCTGCGGTTGTCTCACTCACTGGGAAGACATACGGGAGCCTTTCGGGGACCGTATGGGCGTGAATGCGCGGTTGATGGACCTGGAAGTCCTGGCTGCGGCCAAGGTGCGTAAATTCGATGGTGCCGTCAGCGGGAAATTTCAGGACGGGGAATAGCCGCTCCGTGGGGTTTTGATCAAACCGGTAGGCCCAATTCAGCACGAAGTTTTCGGGTGAGAGTCGCTGCGACGATGCTATGCGCCCGACCGAGATAGGCCTTAAGGTCGTCGTCGGGAAGCGTGTCCGCGGCGACCAGTTTCACCCATTTGGCCCTTGCCAAATAGGGGGCCGGCCTGGCGATGCCCGATTGAGTGAGCATTTCGAAGGCTACTTCCGAAGCTTTGAAGGCATACGTCAGATCAGGGTCACCGATCGGCCCGGCAACAGCGAACATTTTTCCGCCGACGCTGTAGACCTGATCGGCCCCCCATTTCACGTCGCAGGTCACGGCCTTGAGGCCCAGCGCCGCGCGATGGAATGCGTCTGGTGTCATGCCCGTTCTTCGGCTTACCGGCTCAATTCCGTTACCACCCGATCGGCGTGGTAAATCTTCGCCAGCGCTTCGCGCAACGCACCGCTATTGACCGCCACTGCACGATTGACTGTGCCGTCATAGCCGAAATCGCCGCCCAACGACTGGATGTCGCCGTCGAAGATCAGGCCGATCACCTCGGCGTTCTTGTTGATTACCGGCGAGCCTGAGTTGCCGCCGATGATGTCGTTGGTAGTGCAGAAATTGAATTTCTGATCAGGGTTGATCTTGGATTTGGCCGTCAGCCAACTGTCGGGCAGTTTGAACGGGGTGGCACCCGTTGCCCGATCGAACGCGCCGGCCATGGTGGTGAAGGGGGCGACATGGCCGCCCTTCTGGTCATAGCCTTTAACCGATCCGTATGACAGGCGAAGGGTAAATGTGGCGTCGGGATCGACGCTTGCCCCGTAAAGCTTAAAACGCGCCAAGGCTAGCAAAGCCGAGTTCTTCGTCAGCGGCGCATCGACGTTGTCCTCGAAATCCTTGCGCACGGTGCGGGCGTCGTCGTCGACCAGCTTGGCGAAGAGGATCATCGGATCTTTCGACGCATCGATCGCGGCCGCGCCGCCTTCCAGCAGCTTTTTGCGGATGGCTGGATCCTTCAGCGTGGTCTTTTCGACCAGCTCATCGGCCAGATCGGCGGGCGACTTATTGCCGAATATTTTCTTGACCGTCGGATCGTCCGGACCCAGCAACCTTTGCACCAGCGTCAAAGAGAATCTGAAGGTGGTCTTGTCCATCTCCGGATAGATCGGGGCGGTGGACAGCAAGCCTTGCTTCACCGCCGGGAAGTTCGCGTCGGTATATTCGCGCAGACGCTGGGCGTCGGGCTTACCGGATTCTTCGGCATAGCGGACGAGATTGCGCGCTGCGTGGAACAGTTCGGAGTCGAACCCTTGGCCCGCCTCAAGCATATTATAGCGGTCTCGGACCAGCTTTGCACGATCGACCGCCGCCTTGATATTGTCCCAGGCAGCGCCGTAATCGGCTTTCATTTGCGGGTCGGCCTCGACCTTGGCTTTCAGCACAGCCTCGTCGTCGTGTCTGGATTTGATCAGCGCCGGGTCGACCAGGGCTTCGAACTGACCTTTGCGGGCCTTATAGGAATTCTCGACATAGAACAGGCGGGCATCGGCAATGCGCCGCTGTTCCGGTCCCTGTTCGCTGAACTGCTCCAGCACGCCGCGCAACTCCGCCAGATACATGAGCGTGTTCGGGATTTTCACATCGCGGGCGAACTCCAACTCCGCCACCGTGTCCTGCCGGTCGGTGCTGCCCGGATGGCCTGAGGTAAAGGCGAGGTCGCCTTCCTTGGCGTCTTCCTTGGCGAAGGGCAGGTAATTTGCGCTGGAATCCAGTGGTTTGCCCTGGTCATAGATGCGCACAAAGCTGACATCCAGGTCATAGCGCGGGAACTCGAAATTGTCGGGGTCGCCGCCGAAGAAGGCGATTGCGAATTCCGGCGCGAAGACCAGCCTCAGGTCCTGATAGCGGCGGTACTTGTAGAGGTTGTAAATTCCGCCGTGATAAAGCTCGACCACGTCGCAGCGCAGCGTGTCGCTGCCGCCGGTGCACTCCTTGGCGATATCCGATTCAACCGCTTTCAGCGCGTCTGAGAAAGCCTTGCCGTCCTTGCCGGCGATGGCGCCTTTCACCCGGTCGGTCACGTCGGAAATCTGGATCAGCTGGTTGGCCTCCATATCCGGACATTTGACCTCGTCCTTGGCGTCTTTGGCGTAAAAGCCGGTCTGGACATAGTCGCGGGCCGCGGTCGAGAGCTGCTCGATGCAACTATGGGCGCAATGATGGTTTGTCATGACGAGCCCGTCCTTGGATACCAGGCTGGCCGAACATCCGCGCGCCAGGCGGATCGACGATAGCCGGACATGGTCCAGCCATGTCTGATCGAGCGAAAACCCATAGGCCTGGGAGACCTTGGCCGAGGGAAAATTATTGAAGGTCCACATGCCTTCGTCGGCGTTCGCCAGAACCGGCGCCAGCAACAGGCAGGCGGCCACAATGGCGGGCGACAGGCGGAAGATTTTCAACATGACAAAACCCTCTTTCCCTTGTCGTCGCGCTGGCAACGACCGAATAGCGTTATAAACTACAAAGACTGCCGAACGGTGCGCAACAGATTTACTGTTTGAGGATCGGTTTCAGCGTTCGATTGAATGCGGCGATGGCCAAACCGGCCATGAACGAAATCCCCGCGATCATCAGAAAGAAATGCGGTTTTTCCATTCGGCTCCAAAAGCTGCCGAGATAGCCCGACAGCAGATTGCCCATAAAGTTTGCGATGAACCAGATACCCATCATCGCCGACACGATCCGCGCAGGCGCAACCTTGCTGACCAGCGACAGCCCGACCGGCGAGAGATAAAGCTCACCCAGGGTCAGTGTCGTATTGTACAGAATGATCCAAAACCAGCTCGCCTTGTCCCCGCCGGACAGTATCGCCGCCCCGGCCATCACCAAATTGGAGACGGTGACCAGGAAGCAGCCGATCGCCATCTTGTTGACTGTCGAGGGCTCGGTGCCTTTGCGTGTCTGTCGCGCCCAAGCCCAGATGATCGCAGGCGTAAAGGCGAAGATCATGATCGGATTGACGGACTGGAACCATGTAACCGGAATGACCCAGCTGTGTCCGAACAGGGCGACCGTGCGATCGGTATTCTCATCGGCCCACAGCGACATCGTGTTGCCCGACTGCTCGTAGGTGGCCCAGAAAAAGCTGACCAGGACGGTGATGGTCAACAGGGCGAAAACCGCCTTCCATTCCTCCCCATCCAGCGGCTTGTGGTCTTTGCGCGCAGCCTTCGACTTGGTCAGCTCGTCGGGCGGCAGGTGCCGTTGGCCCAGTGCATAGGTAACCAGCCCGATCAGCATGCCGATGCCCGCAGCCGCAAAACCCAAATGCCAGCCGACCTCTTCGCCGAGCGTTCCGGCGACCAGCGGCGCCATGAAGGCGCCCAGATTCACCCCGACGTAGAAAATCGAATAGGCGCGGTCGCGGCGATTGTCGCCGGGGGCATAGAGGCCGCCGACCTGGGTCGAGATATTGGGCTTGAAAAGACCGTTCCCCAGAATGATCGCCAAAAGTCCGGGAAAGAACAGGGCGTCGCGGGTCAGCAGGAATTCCCCCGCCGCCATCAAAAGCCCGCCCACATAGACGCTGCGGCGCTGCCCCAGAACCCGGTCGGCGATCATGCCGCCGAAGAAGGGCGTCATATAAACGAAGGCCGTATAGAAACCGTAAATCTGGGACGTCAGCGGCTGGGTTTCCAGCGGCCCGAACATGGATTCCAGCGCGCCTTTGAGAGCGCTGAACCCCAGGACATGCTCAACATGACCAGGCAGAAACAGATACTTCACCATATAGAGCACGAGCAGGGCGCGCATGCCGTAATAGTTGAACCGCTCCCACATTTCGGTGCCGAACAGAACGGCCAGGCCTTTGGGATGGCCAAAGATCGTGCCCGTGCCTGTCATGGATGTCGGGATATCGCTGCTTGTCGAGGCTGGAACGTCCGTGTTCATCGACCTTCCCCGCCCTTAAGGCTGTTCTGCAATGCGAAGGCGCCGGCCCGTCTCAATTCGGCTTCTCGTGTTCAACGGTCTGCTTATTCGACAAAGTCTCGTCTCCGCTGCGGCCCGCCCGGATCCTGTCCGTCGCGTGAACCGAGGCTACAGGGTCATATGTCGGGATCATAGCTGTCATGCATTTGGCCGATTTTGGCCGCGTCCGCAAGCGTCGGCTTACCCAGGGCCCGGCCTTGCCGTCGGTTGGAATGTCGGCCATGACGGTGCGATGTTCACGCCGACCGATACTCTGCCTATCGATGAGGCCTTGCCGCGCCTGCTGTCGGCGCTGGCCGCAGGCCCCGCAACCGTGCTGGTCGCGCCGCCCGGCGCCGGCAAGACGACACGTGTGCCGCTGGCCCTTCTCGATGCGCCGTGGCGCGGCGACGGGCGGATCATCGTGCTGGAACCCCGGCGGCTCGCGGCCCGGGCCGCGGCCCGGCGCATGGCGACTTCGTTGGGCGAGGAGGTGGGCGAGACGGTCGGCTATCGCGTCCGGCTGGACGCCAAGGTCTCCCGCCGAACGCGGATCGAGGTGGTGACCGAGGGCGTCTTCACCCGGATGATCCTGGCCGATGCGGAGCTTGCGGGCGTGGCCGCGGTTCTGTTCGACGAATTCCACGAGCGCAGCTTGGATGGCGATCTGGGGCTGGCCCTGGCGCTGGATGCATCGGCGCTGCGCGACGACCTCAAACTGCTGGTCATGTCGGCCACCATCGACGGCGCGCGGGTTGCCCGGCTGATGGACGGGGCGCCGGTGATCGAAAGCCTGGGGCGGGCCTTCCCGGTCGAAACCCGCCATGTCGCCCGCGACCCTGCCGCACGGCTTGAGGATCAGATCGCGTCGGTGGTCCTCGAGGCGATGCGGGCCGACGGCGGCTCGGTCCTGGTATTCCTGCCCGGCCAGGCCGAGATTTCCCGCACAGCCGAGCGCCTGGCGGGGCGTCTGCCGCGTGACGCCGATCTGGCGCCGCTTTACGGCCAGCTTTCGCCTGCCGAGCAGGACCGGGCTGTGCTGCCCGCACCGGCTGGAAGGCGCAAGGTCGTGCTTGCGACCGCGATTGCCGAGACCTCGCTCACCATCGAGGGGGTGCGGATCGTGATCGATTCTGGCTATCGCCGCGTTCCGGCCTATGAGCCGGCGACCGGCCTGACCCGGCTTGAAACCATTCGCGTCTCGCGTGCCGGTGCCGATCAGCGGCGCGGCCGCGCCGGCCGGACTGAGCCCGGTGTCTGCTACCGGCTTTGGAACGAGGGGCAGACGGCGGCGCTGGCACCCTTCGACCGGCCTGAGATGCTTGAGTCCGATCTCGCCGGTCTGGTCCTCGATTTGGCCGGCTGGGTCGTGACAGACCCGTCTCAGCTGCGCTTTCTCGATCCGCCGCCGAAGCCTGCCTGGTCCGAGGCGGTGACGCTGCTCCAGACCCTCGATGCGCTGGACGGCGATGGCCGCATCACCCGGGAAGGCGAGGCGCTGGCCCGGCTGCCGCTCCATCCGCGTCTCGCTCATATGATCCACCGGGCCGCCGTCGAAGGCGACGGCTTGACCGCCGCCATGCTGGCGGTGCTGCTGACCGAACGCGGATTGGGCGGCACTGGGGTGGATCTGGCGCATCGCCTGGGCAGCTTCCGCGGCGACCGGTCCAAACGCGCAGGTGAGGCACGCGATCTCGCTGCGCGGTGGGCACGACTTGCGGGTCGTGAGGCGGGCGGGTCGGCGGACGGGAGCATCGGTCGGCACCTGGCCCGCGCCTATCCCGACAGGGTGGCCGAACGGGCCGGCGGGCGGGGTCGATTCCGGCTCGCCAATGGGCGGGCGGCAAGTCTGGATGAGTCCGACCCGCTGGCCGCCGCCGATTATCTGGTCGTGGCCGACATCACCGGCTCTGCTGCCAACGGCCGTATCCGCGCCGCCGCCACCATCGATCGGGCCGATATCGAAGACTTGTTCGCGACCCATATCGTCAGCGAAACCGATCTGGCCTTTGACCTCGCCTCGCGCAGCGTCCGCGCCCGACGGGTGCGACGGCTGGGTTCGCTGCGTTTGGACGACGATCCGGTCTCGCTCGACGATCCGGTGCGGGCCGCAGAACTACTGTGCGCCGGTATCGCGGGTATTGGGGTCGGCCAACTGCCCTGGTCGAAAGATCAGAACGCCTTGCGCGCCCGCGCCAGTTTCCTCAATCGCGCGCTGGGCGATCCTTGGCCCGATCTCTCCGACACGGCGCTGGGCCGGGGCAGCGCGGCATGGCTGGCGCCCTTCGTCACCGGACGCACCGCGCTCGGCCAGATCACCGCGGAGGATTTGGGGGCTGCGCTCGATCTCTTGCTGCCGTGGAATCTGCGGTCGGAAATCGACCGTATGCTGCCTTCGCATTTCGATGCGCCCTCCGGTTCGCGCGCGCCGATCGATTATGAGGCTGAGAACGGGCCGGCGCTGGAAATCCGCGTTCAGGAACTGTTCGGGCTCGACCGCCATCCCGCCGTCGCCGGGGGCAAGGTGCCGCTGCTCTTGATTCTGCTGTCGCCCGCCCATCGCCCGATCCAACTCACTCGCGACCTTCCTGCTTTCTGGCGCGGCTCATGGAAGGATGTCGCCAAAGATCTGAAGGGCCGCTATCCGCGCCATTTCTGGCCAGACGACCCTGTCTCGGCTCAGGCGACCGCCCGCGCCAAGCCGCGCGGAACGTGACGGGCTTCGGCTCCGAACATCCCGGGGACGCAAACGCCGGTAACCTCACCCATGGGGGTAAGGCGTCGAATGGCGGAGGTTTTGAGGGATTGGGGAAAACGAAGAAACCGGCACGCAGGGGGCTAAGCCCTCACCCGTCCGGCGGACCGCGCCCGTTCTGTTGATGCTCGTTTTTACTGTCGTCGGGTTCGGCGTCTTCCGCCGCATTGGTTTCGTCGTCGTTGGACGCGGCCTTCAGTGACACGAAGGGCGATCCGGCAACTACCGGCGCAGGGCTGTGTTCACGCGGGTCTGCCAGCCCTTGCCCGTGGCCTTGAAGGCCTCCAGCAGATCGGCGTCCAGGCGAATTGCGGTGAACACCTTGGTTTCGTCCGCCTTCGGGCGACCGCGCGGGCGTTTCATGGCGGTCAGCGCGGCATAGGTCTCCGGCGCGAATGCCTCGCCTGCCGGTTTGGCCTTGGCGAACCATTCCTTTGTCAGTTCGGGGTTGTCCCGATCCGCGGCGATGCCTGTGTTGATGGCTTTCGCTTCGTCGGGGCTGGGGATGATGGTCCGTGCTTTAAGTTTCGGCATAGATTTTCTCCACTCTCGGGTTGGCCTTGCGCAGGCTGATAACGAGATCAGCCTAACCGGTAGGCCTCATCGGCGCCCGTTGGCGGGGTGTGTCACAGGCGCCGGCTGGGCGCTGTCTTTATCTGCGATCGTGCGGGCATACGATTCGAGTACGGCATTCATGCGCGTTTGATATCCTCGGCCCTGCGCTTTGTAGGCATCCAGCACGGATCGTTTGATCCGCAATGTCACCGATTGGGTGCGGTCGGGCTCGACTAGACGGGCATTTTTCCAAAACGCATCGTCCAGTTCGGGAATATCGCTATAATCGATCGCGCTATCCGCCGTTGCCGCAATTTCGGCGGGCGTCATCGCTCTATCGTATCGCTTCTTCAAACCGTCTCCTTTCCCGTTGCGAGGCAGGGCGCGCAGAGATAATCCGGAGCCGACCCAACCTGTCAGTATGTACGACCGTTAAAACGGCAACCCCATCGGCGACGCCGATGCTGATTTCTCTAAGCTCGCCATAATCCTCGCGTCGGTCGATCGCCGTCAGCACCGGGCCATCGAAAATCCAACAGGCCAGTTCAAAACTGACCCCGTGCTTGGTGATGTTGCGCGCGTTTTTGGTTTCGTCCCATTCGTAGATCGATAGTTGTTACTACATAATGTACATACAAGGTAGTGCCATCATATAATTTCGGTGCGGGGCTCACGCGCTCCCCCGTCGCCCTGTAAAACTCCGCGCCGCACACCATTTCTGGTGCAATGCACACCCATACCGCACCCTCGCTCGACGACCTCGCCGAAATTGCCGAGGCAGCGCTGACCGAAATTCCTGAGGAATTCAAACGCCACATCCAGGGCGTTGCGCTGCGCGTGGACGATCTGCCAGATGACGCGACCCTGCGTCACCTGCGCATCCGCAATCCTTTAGGCTTGCTCGGCCTCTATCGTGGCCTGCCAATCGGCTTCAAACAGGCCGGGGCGGTGGTTCAGCATGTCGATATGATCTTTCTCTACCGCAAGCCGATCCTGGAGTTTTGGCGCACGCGCGGCGGCGCCTTGCAGGACGTGGTTCGCCATGTGCTGGTCCACGAAATCGGCCATCATTTCGGCCTGTCCGACAATGACATGGCCCGGATCGAGAACGAGGCGGATTAGGGGTACAGGCGAGTGCAAAGAAAGTCGTTATCGTAACGTTTAGTCTTTGGCCGTCAGCGAGGGTTCAAGGTTCCGGTAGTGGGTCAGTTTGAAATTTCTTAAAATATCCATGCCTAGCGTCAAGCATCGGGTGGTGACATATTGGGGCGCATGTGGAACCAAGTAAAAAACTGGACAAGCGCGATCGCCCTCATTTTGCTGCTCTCGACGGCAGCGGCCAGATTTTACATTGTAATGGCGGCTCCCTCTGTACCAAACCCGGCCACGGGAGAGGTTGTCCACTATCACAGATATAGGACGGGCGCAGATTATTATCTCACGCAGAATGCCAGCGACGGAGAGAATTGGACTTTCGGTATCGCGTTGGGAGCGGGATTAACAATCTTACTGCTCAACCGAAACCTTTTAGCGAAAACTCCTAAAAAATGACCGAGAAACGTATTCCCCGTCCCCGTGATCCCTTAGCCCTCGCCAAGCTCATAGGCGACATCGCCACAAGGTCGGGGACGTATTGTTGAATTCGGTTATGCGGTAACTCACCCCAACCGGCGCTTCAACTCCATGACCCAATTCAGAAACGGGTCGATCTCGGCCGCGTTTTTGCAAAAGGCGATCAGCAGCGGGGAGAGTGTGGTTGCGCCGGCTTTGGACCATTGCACGGCGGCCTCGGCGCTGGCGGGGAAGTTGATCGTGCCGTCGCTCTTACGTACCGGCGCGAACTGAATCTCGATCTCCAGCGTTTCCGGGTCCCGCCCACGGGCGGCGGTAATGCGTTTCAGCGTCGCTGCGCGTTCGGCGAATTCGGGCAGACCCGCCGGGTTCACCGCCCAGCCGTCGCCCACGCGGGCGATGCGCTCGAAATTGCGGTCCGTCGGCGCAAAACCCAGCAGCAACGGCAGGCGCGCGCCCTGAACCGGGAAGGGCAGGGAATGGAAATCGTCGAAATTGATATGCTTGCCGTGATAGCTGGCCGGCGCGCTGCCCCACAGGGCGCGGCAGGCCTCGACCATTTCCTCCAGATATCCGAACCGCCCTTCGAAGGGGATGTTGTTGGCGTCGAACTCCGCCTTCTGCCAGCCCACCCCCAGGCACATGGTCACGCGCCCGCCTGAGATCACGTCCAGCGTCGCCAATTGCTTGGCCAGCAGCAGCGGCGGGCGCAAAGGGGCGACCAGCACGAAGACCGAAAGGCGCGCGCGCTTGGTCACGGCCGCGACGGCCGACAGGAACGAGATCGGCTCGATCCAGGGCTGCTCGAGCCCATAGGGGAAACCGTGGGTGCGGATGCGGTCGGCATGAACCTGGGCGTTGAAACCCAGATGGTCGCAGGTGCTGATCAGATCGACACCGATGCGGTCGGCCTTGGTCACCGTATCCAGAACCGGGCCTATGGCGCCGTCGAAGAGGCCCTCGGCCCCCATGAAATTCAAACCGACCTTCACACTTGCCTCCCAGGATGATTGCAGGTGGTTTAGCAGGCTCGTTCGTAGGATGGGTAGAGCGCAGCGAAATCGATCATTAACATCTTCCCCCGGCTGAAGCCGGAGGATTTTCGGGAGGTTTGAGGCTCCGTTCGGTTCGCACTCCGGAGAGCTTATGCCCTTCCTTGTTGATGCGCATAGACGCCGTGTTCCGGCGCAGAATGTTGAGCGCAGCATTTGTATCGGCGTGGATATGGAGGCCGCAATGCCGACAAACAAAGACCGCTTGGCTTTCGCGGCTTTGTCTGTCAACGGCTCCGCATTCCGAACAGGTCTGCGATGTGTATGCGGGATCGACCTTGCACAGGTATCCGCCGCGTTCTTCGAGCTTGTAGGCAAGGATGGTCTGGAAGCTGAACCAGCCCTGATTGAGGATCGCAACAGGACATCCTGTTGCGGGGTTGGGGCAAGCTTGTATCGAAAGCCGCGAACGATCATTCTGCGAATCTAGCCGTTGGTCTAACGGTGCACAACTTGTCCGACAATGCCG
>PLTD01000179.1 GCA_003165335.1 Rhodospirillales bacterium
GTATAGGCCGCGACCGAATTGCGGAAACCGGGATGAAATTCCTCTGTGACGGACGCCCCGCCGACGACGCTTCGCCGTTCACAGACGGTGACTTTCAGCCCGGCCTTGGCCAGATACCAGGCACACACCAGCCCGTTATGCCCGCCGCCGATGATAATCGCATCGCGGCTGTCCGAATTGCCGCTCAAGCCGCGCGCTTTTCGAGTACCACCACGGGAATTTTGCGGGCTCCGGCCTTGGCCTGATAATCGTCATAGGGCGGGTAAAGCGCCGCGGCCGCCGCCCAGAGACGCGCGCGTTCGGCGCCTTTGGCGACCCGTGCCCGCACGAGCGTCTTGACCTCGCGAATGGCAACCTGGGCTTCCGGCTTGGCTTCAAGATTGAGAAACCAGAGGGGATGCTCCGGCGCACCGCCCTTAGAGCCGATGATGTAGAATGCCTCGCCGTCGCGGAAATAGAAAATCGGCGTGTCGATCGACCTGCCGGATTTCCGCCCTGTCGTCGTCAGCATGAATGTCGTGACCGGTTTCACACCCGCCTGACGGCAGACGATATAACTGATCAGCGACACGCCGAAATGGCGTACCAGGAACTTTTCAATCGCAAACAGAAATTTCATTTCGGCCCCTCGTCTGACTACCGAGGGAGCTTACGCCAAGCTCTGCTTCGCCGCTATTGCCCGTCTCCTATTCGACGACGAGTTGCGCATAGCTCCAAGGATGGTCGGTGCAGTGGTAGGTATATGAGCCGGGCTTATCGAACTTTACCGTCGCCGACTGGCCGGGCGCGATCTCGCCCGTTGTCCATGATCCGTCCACGGCCGTCGCGCTGTGCGGCAGCTTGCCGGTGTTGGTCCAGGTGACGCTTGCCCCGGCCTTCACCTTCGCTCTCAGCGGCTTGTAGGTATATTCATTCGCGTAATCGATGACTTTGACGATCGCGCGATTGTCGGTCAGCACAGCACCGATCTGAATATGATCGGTCGCCTCGACCTTGCCGCGAAAGCTGGATTCGGTGGGCGGCGGCGGCGGCGCAGCCAAAGGAGCAACCGAACCGCCGAGCTTGAATGCCCACAGCGCGCTCGAGGCCAGCGCAGCCACATATTCCTGTCCGCCCGCTTGATAGACCGCGACCGGACCGCTTTCGTCCGAGCCGGTCTGGAATTGCCACAGAAGTTCACCGCTTTTGGCATCCATCGCCTGGAGATTGCCGTCAGGCTCGCCATGGAACAGCAGACCGCCCGCGGTCGCGGTGAGCCCGCTGCCGTTCTCGATATGATAGGGCGTGGTCTTCTGCCAGAGGATCTTGTCGGTCTTGGCGTCGATGGCGGCAATAATGCCGTGCCACTTCACGCCCGGCACCGTGTTTACCCCGTCGCCGCTGAACACATAGGGGTCGTCCCAGCGCTGGAGCCACAAGGGCGAAACCACCCCGGCGGCATAGAACAGATTCGTCGCAGGGCTATAGGCCATCGGCGAAGATCGTGTGGTCACCGTCGGCGTGATCAGGTTCGGCCGGTCGGTATCGATGACATCGAAATAGCAGCCGGGCAGAAATCCCGCCGGGACGGCATCCTTCTGGACGCAGTTCGGGCCGATTTGGTCGGCGCCGACGGGGAACGGCTGGGTCGACGCGGTTTTCATGCGCAGGCTTTGCGGCACCGGCCGTTCCTCGACCGCCAGAACCGGCTTGCCGCTCGCCCGGTCCAGCAGGAACAAATAGCCGTCGGTGCGCATCACCCCGATTGCCTTGCGCGACCCGCCCTTCACTTTGGCGTCATAGAGAACCAGTGGCGTGCCCAGATCCATCTCGTAAATATCATGGTGGGTCAGCTGGTAATGCCAGCGCAGCTTGCCGGTTTTGATATCGAGCGCAACAACCGAGGCGGTATAGAGATTGTCCCCCACCCGCGCCTCGCCGCCCAGTTCCGGTATCGGGTTGCCGGTGCCGAGATAGACCAGCCCCAGAGCCGGATCGACCGCAGGCGTCACCCAGACAGCCCCGCCGCCCCTCTTCCAGACATCGCTGTCCTGCGGCCAGGTTTCGTGTCCTGCCTCGCCCGGACCGGGCACGACATGGAACAGCCATTTGACCGCGCCGGTCTTGGCGTCCAGCGCCGCGATACGACCGTCGTTGCGATCGGTCGGTGAGCGCACACCAGAGAGACCGGCGATGACCAGGCCGTTTACATAGGCCGGCGCCCCTGCCACCCATTGGCCGCCCTGTCCGCCGGGGGCGGCCTGCTCGGCGATCGCCTGCTTCCAGATCTGCATGCCGGTTTTCTCGTCCAGCGCGACGACTGCGCCTTCCATCAGACCGATGAAGACCAGCCCCTGCCCTACCGCCACGCCCTTGAACAGACCGATAGGCGGCGTGTCGAGTTTGTAGCTCCACAGAGTTTCGCCTGTCGCCGGGTTCAGCGCATAGACATGAGTGCCCGCCGTTACGAACATCTTGCCGTCGACCACCACGGGCGTGCCGCGCGAGCGTTCACCGTCGAAATTATGAACCCAGGCGCCCCCCAACTGTTTTACGTTGGCTGTGTCGATCTGGCGCAAAGTGGAAAAGTGATCGTTTGCCCAATCGCCGCCGATGGCGGGCCAATCTTTGGCGGCAGGCCTATCCGGAGCGGCGAAGGCTACAGAAGAGGATAAAAGCCAAACTGCCCCAACTGTCCAAGCACGCATTCATTTCCTCCCAATCGGTCTTATTGTCGAACAGGATACGTGCATAATTGGTGACATTGCCACCTGAATGTCTGAAGGTGCGGCGATAACGGAGGACTCATGAAAATCGAACGTAGAACCCTGCTTGCCGGCAGCGGCGCAGCTCTGGCGATTGCCGCCGCGCCCGGTGCGCTGGCAGCGAAAGACCCAAATCCGTTGGCCGCCTTCATCGCCGCCGACGGCAGTGCGATCAAGGCGGTCAAAGTAACTATGGACGACGAAGGCGAGACTCATATCGCCGAAACCGACGTAGCCGCCGACAATTCGCCATACCCTTTGTTCAAGCAATTCCTGACTCATAAGGCGAGCCGGGTCGCGATCTATGCCGCCCCGCCCGGCCACAAGATCACGGTCATTCCCGCGGCCAAGCAGCTGATTTACGTCATCGCCGGGTCGCTCACCGTAAAGGGCAAAAATGACGCCGGGCACGAATGCGTCGCAGGATCCGCGATCCTGCTGGAGGCCGGCGCGCGCCACCGTGAACATGCCGGTCCGGACGGCTATAGCGCGATCAAAGTCGCGCTGGCCGATTAAGGGAGATAGCAAATGTCAAAATCATCGTTCCTGAACAAGGACGGCACTGCCGTAGTCGCCAAACGCACTTTCACCGACGCAGTCGGCAAGACCCATTGCGGCATTGTCGAATGGACTGGCAAGCCCGCGGGCCCTTCCGACCCGGATACGATCGTGCCGCCCGGCTGCACTCGCTATTACGAGGCCAAGGCGGTCTCCATGCTGATCCGCCGCTTCATTCCCGGCATGAAGACCGACTATCACACCGACCCGGCGGGCGAGCACCAGGTCGCCTTCATGATCGACGGCGAAGCCGCCGTCGGCGCCAAAGACGGCACCCACTTCCGCCTGCGCGCCGGCGAATTCGCCTCAGTCGAAGACGACCACGGCGAAGGCCATACGGCAGTCGATGCGACCGGCAAGGGGTTTACGCAACTGTTCGTGGCTGTGCCGGCGCTGGGGTAATGGTGTAGCTCAGTCGGGCTCCCGTCTGAGCTACACATTCGGCGAGGTGAATGCTTCACTAAATGACAATTACGAGAAATTAATATTTCGTTTTGAGAAATGTATATTACATATTAATAATATTTCATTTATATATTTATTGACCTGAATTTTAATTCAGTATTACGCTTCCCCAATAAAGCAATCGGTCGGCAATACGGCCAATAAAGGGAGGCGTTCTAATGGTACGTGCAATCCCCACCAACCCGTGGCGCGGTGCTGATTTTCTCGAGCGTCTGCGCCCTGGTCTCGCATTATCCGCCGCGCTTCACGCAGCACTTCTTATTGCCTTAGCATATTTTCTGGCCTTTCACCCTGCAGCCCAATTACAGCCCACGGAGTTGAAAGACACCATCACAATGGTTGAATTCCCGCCACCGCCGCCCAAAACGCAACTGCAACAGCCACCCAAGTTTCAATTGGATATCGCACCGCCAATTGACGACATCCAACCGACAGTGCCGCCGCTGCCGGTCCTGCCGCAGCAGCCGTTGGAACGACCGCCGGCCGAAGCAACAAGCCAGACCGCGCCGCCGGCAGATATCATTCTCAACCCGAGGCCGATTTTTCGCGGAGGCCTGGTCTATCCCGAGAGAGCTGCGGAGGCAGGTATACCCGGCTATGTCGATTTCAGCTTCATCATCGAACCCGACGGTTCGGTCGGCGATCCGCAGGTAACGGAGGAAGTCCCATATGGCTACGGTTTCGCTACTGCGGCAAAGAACGCCTTCCCGAAATGGCGGTTCGAACCCCGCCAGGTGAATGGCAAGCCGGTCGCTTCTGCGGCAACTATCAGGATCTCCTTCAAGCTGAAGTAATGCGGGGAAGACCGCCGGTCTTGGGTCAAACCGGCGGTTCCGACGCCTTCTCGATGCCGGGCGGCGGGATCATGCCGATGTCGGCAAAGCCGGCGGCCTGGATCGCGTCGATGGCGCGCTCAACGAACACGGTCTTGGCGTTCGGTCCAACCCGAAAATATAAGAGCGTGTTGGGGTGCTAGCCCCCGAAATCCCTTGGGTTTGAGTTTTGTGGTTTCTGGGATTCGTACATAAATCATACGTCTTGTGTACGAAACTTATGTTTTAATAATAAAACATAAGTTTCGTATAATAGGTGGCACAAAGCACCGGATTTCCATGTCACGTCCATCCGCCCAAAGCGCTCAGCGCTACCCCATTACGACGATATTCGGCACCGAAGCGAACGTGCGGCTTGTGCGTGAGCTTGCCAGACATGGCGGTCAATTGTCGGGCCCTGACCTCGCGGTTCGCACCAAACTTGCGCGCGCGAGCACATGGAGAGCCTTGTTGAGCCTCGAGAAGACCGGCATCATCGAGTCCACCGGCAGCGGCCGGGTGCGTCTTTACAATCTGCGGACCGAACATCCTTTGTCCGTAGCGATCGCGGCATTGTTTGAAGCCGAGGAAATGCGTTTTGCAGCGATCCGCGACGCCGTGCGCGAGGCTGCCTCGAAAAACGCTTACGGCCTTCTCGCTGTCTGGATTTACGGCAGTTTCGCGCGCGGCGAAGACCACCTGGACAGCGATCTCGACATCGTCATTGTCGTCGAGCCAAACAACACGGCCCGTGCGGCCAATGGAATTCGCGACGCGCTGATCTCGCCGGGGGAAAAGCTCGGGTTCGCTCCGTCCGTCGTTGAGCTCGAACGCGATGACATCGAACGGCTTGCCCATCAACGCGATCCATGGTCGCTCGGCGTCTCCGCCGACGCCATCACCGTGTTCGGCGTACGCCCGGTTAACATCTTCGCCCGGCTGCAGCCGGAGGATTTTCGGGAGGTTTGAGGCTCCGTTTAGTTCGCACTCCGGAGAGCTTATGCCCTTCCTTGTTGATGCGCATAGACGNNATGCGGGATCGACCTTGCACAGGTATCCGCCGCGATCGATGCCGACACCCGGGCAGATATTGACGGGCACGATATGCGCGATCTCGCGCGGGCGAAGCTGATATGCCAGCCCAGCGCGTCGAGGGTGACGGTGGCGTTCTTCAGCGTTCCACGCATCGGCCGGGTGTCACGAAACTTCACCAAGCCGACCTTGAGCAAGCGCACGGCCGACCATTTGGCGTTGAGCCGCTTCGTTTCGATTTCTCGCCCTTGCGCCGCGGCGTCGGATACAGCAAAGGCTATGCCGCTGCGGCCTTCAAAGGATGCACTGGCGGCGTCGTGCAGCTCATCCCCGCCGGACGACTCCACCATTCATGGTGCGATCTGAAGTCCGCCTCGGCGACATGGCGCAGGCAATGCTGATCCGCCAGATGTGATATCCCATTGACATATCCCACCCATGGATATACGTTGCGGATATCCAAACTGGAGGGTCGGCCATGACTAAAACCACCGTCTTTCAATCGAACCGATCCCAAGCCGTGAGACTGCCAAAGGACGTCGCCTTTCCTGCCGGGGTGCGCGAGGTCGCCATCTTGCGCGATGGCGTGCGGCGCGTCATCGTCCCGGCCAATGCCGTTTGGGACGATTTTTTTGATGCGCCCGGCGTTGATCTCGGCGAGCGCATCCAGCCTGAAGCCGAAACTCGCGAGGCGTTCTAAGTGCTGCGCTACATGCTCGACACGAATCTTTGCATTCGGGTTCTTCGGGACCGTCCCAAGGGCTTGCGCGAGCGGTTCAATGCGGAGGCTACGGCCTTGTCTGTATCGTCGATCGTCGTCTATGAACTTCTGGTCGGAGCCGAGAAGTCTGCGAAGCCGGTAGAGATCCGCCAGGAAGTCGAGCGGTTCCTTTCCCGGCTCGAAGTGCTTCAATTCGATGAGCCGGCAGCGGCACACGCGGCCGAGATCCGCGCCGCGCTGGAACGCCGCGGATCTGCAATCGGTCCACACGACACGCTCATTGCGGGCCACGCGCGGAGCCGCGGTCTCGTCGTAATCACTGGCAACCTCGGGGAGTTTACCCGTGTCGACGGTCTCCGGTCGGAAGACTGGCTGCCCTCAACGCCAGGACACTGATCCTGCGATTGCGGAAGAGATCGCTCAGACTGAAGTTCTGGATACCGACAAGGGCGTCTCGAAAGCAATAGACTCAATCCCGTGAGAAGCGCGACCCGCTCCCACGAACCCGATCGGTATCTCGCTTCGCCGAGACCGCCGAAAAAGCCTTTGCAAAATGGCGCTTCGAAACCAAGTTCGTGAACGGCAATCCGGTCCCATGCCAACCCGAATTTGGGTGTCGTCCAAACTGGATTGATGGTCCACCTAATATCGCCGTTCCAATTCAGACCGGTGGTTGTGGCAGCGTTTCTATCCCAGGCGGCGCTGCAACGGCAATGTCATTGAAGCCGGCCGCTTTGATCGCCTCGATGACCTGTTCGACATAGGCTGTCTTGGCGTTTGGGCCCATGCGGAAATAAATCCGATCCTTTTGGCGTCCAGTGGCGGTCAACTTGGCCTTGAGTTCACCCAGGTCGAGGTCCGCCCCCTGGAACAGGACCTCGCCATCTTCGATAAATACGGTAAGAGGCGCGGCGGCTTGATCGGCGGCGCGCGAGGGCACGGCAACTAAGATCAGAACGGCCAGCCAGACACAAAGGCAGGTCCTGCCACGCATCGATTACGTCAGGCCCAGCTCAAATCGTGCTTGCGGATCGGGGTCGAGCGGATGCGTTTGCCGGTGGCGCGGAAGATCGCGTTGCCGATCGCCGGACCGACTGGTCCGGCCGGCGGCTCACCCAGTTCGGCAAATCGGTCATGGCCCGAAAGGCCGCCGAAATGGACATTGATCTGCGGGGCGTCACCGGTGCGCAGGATCGGATATTGGTCGAAATTGCCCTCGACCATGCGGCCGTTCCTGACGTTCATTTCTTCGTTCAACGCCATATTGAGTCCGAAGATGAGCCCGCCCTGCACCAGATTCTCCACCGCATCGCGGTTGACGATGCGGCCGCAGTCGAAGGCGCAATCCAGTTGGTGAACCTTGAGCACACCGCTCTTGGTCACCTCGACAGTGGCGACAACGGCGACGGTTGTGCCGGCCTGGGGCTGTCCGTTCATGCCCCAATTGGCGATGGCGATGCCCTGCGCCGTCCTTTTGGGCAGGGTCTTGCCCCAGCCGGATTTGTCGGCAACCTCTTTTAGCACCTTGGTCCAGCCGGGATCGGGCCATTTCGAGAGCAGCTTAAGTCGATATTCCAGCGGGTCGATCCCCGCGGCCAGGGCGCATTCGTCGATAAAGGTCTCGAGCATGAATGCATAAGAATTATAGCCGGGTCCCCGGTAGGCGCCGGTTATCACATGGAACGGCAGTTCCTGGGCATCGACCAGCACGTTGGGGATACATCCCAGCGCATAGGGCGTGTCGGCCAACCTTGGGAAATGACCCTTGGTCGCCTGATGGGCAATGAACACCGCGGGCATGCCCGTTTTATCCAGCCCAGCCCGCAGTTTCGTGGCGACCAGCGGGCGATACTTGCCTTGCCGGGTCTGTTCCTCGCGCGACCAGATCGTGTGGACCGGACGACCCGGGAATTTCTTGGCCACCGCCACCGCCATGCGCAGATCGTCACCGAAGATGCGCCGGCCGAAGGCGCCGCCGATGAAGGTCTGGTGATAAAAGACCTTGGAGGGGTCGAGCATCGCCTCGTCGGCTGCGACCCAGAAGGCCTGGCGGACCTGCTGCCCAGGATGCCAGACATCGAGCCGGTCTGGCGTAAAGAGCGCCGTGCTGTTCAGCGGCTCCATCGGAGCCTGATCCGAGAAGGGCGTGACATAAACCCCCTCCACGATCTTGTCTTGGGCGTTGATCAGAGCAGCATCGCCCGATGCCTTCTCGACCTTGCCGGACGGCTTTTCCAGCGCGGCGACCGCGGCGCCGATCATCTGGTCGGTCGATTTCCATTGCGCCCCGGCGCCGTCGTCCCATTCGATCGGCAGTGCGTCGAGCGCTTTGCGCGCCTGCCAGTAATGCTCGGCGATCACTGCCACAGCGGCGCGCACATGCGTGTCGCCATAACCGAAAGGCGCGGCTGTCTTCAGCGCCAGGCCGCGCGGCTCGCTGGGGTCGACTGTAACCACCGCCAGCACGCCCGGCATGGATTTGACCTTGTCGGCATCGAAGCTTTTCAGCGTTCCGCCGTGAACCGGCGACTGGCGCAGCGCCGCATAGACCATGTTCGGCAGGCGTATATCCATGCCATAGATCAGGCTGCCGTTGACGATATTAGCGTTATTGAGCTTGGTCGGCGTCGCCTTGCCAAGCAGGGTCCATTCGCTCTGAGGCTTGGGCGTCGGCTCGACGTCCAGCTTGACCGTCGCGGCTTTGGCGGCCACCTCGCCATAGCCCAGCGTCCGCCCGGTCGGCGTGTGGGTGAGGATGCTGTCTTTGGCGGCGATCTCTGCAACCGGCACCTTCCAGGTCGCAGCTGCGGCGGCCTTCAGCCGCTCGCGGGCGCTGGCGCCGACTTGCAGAAGCAGCTTCATCCGGTCGTCCGCGGTCGAGCGGCCGCTGAAATAGCCGCCCGGCGAGGTTCCCGGGGAATAGACGCCGCCCTCACGATAATCGCGGCTGGGCGGTGCGAATTCGGCGCGGATCTTATTCCAGTCGCAATTCAGTTCCTCAGCCACCGTCATCGGTGTCTGGGTCATCGCCCCATTGCCAATTTCCGGCGTTGCGACGCGCACGATGACAATGTCGTCGGGCGAAATGGAAATCCATGGGCTGAATTCAGCGCCCGCCAGCCCGTCGGAAGCCGCCCAGGGCTCAGGCCCCAGAAAGGCCGCTTCTGCGGGAACGAGGGCCAAGGCCATCCCGCCGCCGAACGCGGCGCTGGAGACGATAAACTGCCGGCGGCTGATCGTGGGCATCGTACCCATCGCTGACCCCGCTATGCCTTCGTTCCGGCCGCGGCCTTATGAATTGCCGCCCGGACACGCGGATAGGTGCCGCAGCGGCAGATATTATCGACATAGCTGTCGATATCCTGATCCGTCGGATTGGGAATCTTTTCGAGCAGGGCCGCGGCGGCCATTAGCATGCCGGATTGGCAATAGCCGCACTGCGGCACATTCATTTCCACCCAGAGCTGCTGAAGCGGATGGCTGGAATCCGCCGACAGGCCCTCGATCGTCGTTACGTGAACGCCGGCAGCGCTTTCAAGCGGAACCTGGCAAGACCGGGTCGGCGTGCCGTCGATATGGACTGTGCAGGCCCCGCACTGGGCGATGCCGCAGCCGTATTTGGTGCCGGTCATCCCCAGATGGTCGCGCAATACCCACAGCAGAGGCGTTGACGGGTCGGCGTCGACCTCGTGAAGCTGTCCGTTGACTGTTAGCGAATACGGCATGTCATGCCTCTTACGGCGTTGCGGTGTGCCAGACGAAAGCGCCCTGCCCCTTCACACCCAGGTCGGCCATCACGAAGGGGTCGTTCCCGGCCATGATATCATAGGTGTCGTTACCCAGCATATCGCCCGGTTTTGTATCCTTGGAATAGCCGTACACGGCATAGCCGCGATAGGTCCATTGGCGCGCGCCGTCGTCGCGTAGCGCCACATCCCAATAGCCGGAAGGCTGGGCGTCTGCCGGGGCGATCAGCGGAATCCAGGTCTTCGCGCATTCCGCGTCGCAGGATTTGGTGCCGAGGATCTTGCCGACCATCGGATTGCCGCGCGAACCGGTCCGCAGATTATGACCTGTGTTCGTGCCGACTACGCGGTCGCGCACATAGAGTGTCATGCCCTGTGACGAAACCAGATTATAGCCACCGAACCGATTGCGCGCGATGGCGACCTGACCCGGTACGAAATTACGCACGACGGTCGCGGCGTGCCATTTCCCATCCAAGCGGTTGCCGTTCGCATCGCCGGGTTCGGTGTCGCCGTCATAGCTGTAAAGCGGCTTACCCTTGAACGCCCATTGGAACAGGCCGTCGCCGCGGTCGACAACAGAGAAATCGCCCAGCGGCTTGGCCAGTTGTGCGGCCTGATAGGGCGCCCAATGATCTGTGCAGGGTTGCGTCACGCAGGTCGGCTTTTCCCGGGGATCGTCCGCGTAAGTATAGAGCGGCATGCCCAGTTCATTGACCAGAACCTGACCGGAGGCATTTGCCGAATCAAGCAAAGCCACGCCGTCGGGCATCTTGTAGCCTTCGCCGGCCTTGAACAGCTGAATATGCCAGGCACCGTCCAGGCCGTTGCCGCTACCGTCACCTGGCTTCGTATCCTTGGAGTAGGTATAAAGCGGCTTGCCTCGCAGAGCCCATTGCTTGGAGCCATCCTCGCGGGAGACGACCGACCAGTCGCCGAACGCAGTCGCGGTCGCCGGAGCGGCCAACGCGAGCCACGCCTGAGCGCAGTCGCCGGTGCAAGCGGACTTGCCTGGTTCGACGTCCTTGTCGAAGGTGTAGAGCGTCATGCCCTTCGCATCCGCATAGGCGCTCGCGGTCGCAGGAATTTGGATGCCCGCAGTCGCCAGCAGGACCGTCCCGCCCGTCCGAGCAGTCTGGTAAGTCACGCCGGCGGGAGTGGCCAGCGGTGCCGGTTCTTCCGCCAAAGCGAGAACCGTCCCCTGCTGATGGCCGGAATAGCGATAGAGCCCGCCGGCAACGAGCGCGACGCCGACCACGGCGACGGCCAAAGTGGGAACAAGCCGCATATTCAATCTCCAGAACCGAAGCAGAGATGCTTCCGATTACGCCATGATCTCGGTGATCGTCTTCGATGTCTGCATCGAATCCGTTCCCCAACTGCTGACCGGCACGCCCATCGCCTGCTGCAACGTCAAGCCGACGCGACTGGTCGGTTCGCCCTGAGCCGCGATATGCAGCCCGGTCTTGAGCCGTCCGCCGCCGCTACCGAAGGTCATCATGGGCATGTTCTCCAGCCCATGCAGCTTGGCATAGCCTAGATCCGTGGCCGTCATGATCGTCATGCGGTCGAGCAAGGTCTTGTCGCCTTCCTTGATGCCATCCATCGAGGTCAGGAAGAAGGCCAGGCTGCCCATGATCTCGTTGAAGAACCAAGCCAGCGTCGGCTGGTAGCCCAGCACGGCATCAACCGGCTCTTCATGGCTGAATTCATGATGCGTCTGCGTGCCGCCGGCGCGCCGCAGCGACGAGGTCGCATCGGCAAAGGCGACATTGACCACCTGGGTTTGACCGCAGGCTAAGGCATGCGCCAAAAGCCCGGCGAACAATCGATGGTTGTTCTTGACGATCTCGATCTCGGTGCCGATGGGCGTCTCGTCAACCTTGCCCGGTACGCTACAGGCGGCGAGCGGCGCCGGCTTTTCCATTTGAAGGTCAAGCTGCTGCTCGAGCCCGCGCAACGAGGTGAAATACTCGTCCAGCCGGGCCCTGTCGGCCGCGCCCAGCGTCTTCTCAAAGCTTTGCCGGTCATCGGCGACAGCCGAAAGAGCGCTGCGCCGTACCAGGACGGCCGGATCGGGCTTGAAGTCGGCCGCATTGGGATCGGTGAATTCGGGTCCGAATACCCGGGTGTAAAGCGCGGCGGGAGAGATTTCCGCCGGGTTCACGACTGCGCCGTTACGACGGCTCTGGCTGTGCTGCGGATTGCCGGCGCATGCGACCTCCAGCGAGCGGAATCGCGTGCGAGTTCCGATCACGTCGGCGATCAGCGTATCGACGCTCGGCTTATCGGCGATCATGCCGCGCGGCACAGTGCCGGTCAGCATCCCCTGGACGCCGGAGAAATGCACGCCATTGGGCTTGCCGTCGAGAAAGGCCTTCATACCGGAGAAGACATTCATCTTATCCTTGAAGGCGACCAGCGGCTGCAACTCAACGCCCAGCTTGTCGATCTTGCCCGGGGCGTTCGGCTCCCAGCGGCCGGGGTTCAGCCCCAGGCCCCAGAACCATGTGCCGAAGACGACCGGCAGCGCCTGACCGTCCGCCAAGGCGGTTCCATCGGTGTCGAGGAAGCAATCGAGGAAGGGCAGGCCGACCGTAACGGCGGCCCCGCCCATCATGCCACGCAAAACATTACGGCGGTTAACGCGATGCATCGGGATCATTGCTGATTCTCCTGAGTAGAGCTTGCCCCAACCGTGCTTGATTGGGCGAGCTTGGACGCGGGCATGTCGACTGCACCCAGTTGGGGCGGGGCGACACGATAGAATTCTTGACTGGTGGCGATACGGCGCAGCAGGTCCGGCAGACGATAGCCATCGTCCTGGAAGTCCTTCTGCAGTGCCTTCACCCACTCGGTCTCGCCTTTGACCGGCAGTCGGCCGAGGCCATAGGACGATGCGCGACTGACGACACAGGCGGGTGCAGCCGGATCATCATGGACGGCCTTCGCCAAGCCCGCGGCATCGCTGAACTTCATGCCGTCGAGTTCGCCGCTGGTGTCGATAACTTGACCGTTTTCGCTGCTTCGCAGGCTGCCGCCGGAATCGAACGCCTCAAGACCCAGACCGATCGGATCCATGATCTTGTGGCACCCGGCGCAGGTCGCATTGGTCGCATGAGCGCCGAGACGAGCGCGTGCGGTTTTATATTGCGGGTTCTTGGTGTCCTGAACGAGCGTGAAATTGACGTTGGCAGGCGGTGTCGGAACCTTCTGGCAGAGCAGAACTTCGCGTACCGCCTTGCCGCGCAGCGTCGGCGAACTGCGGCCGGGATGCGAATGCAGGGCGACAAAGCTGACCTGAGAAATGATGCCCGCGCGCGGATCGCCTTCAGCGAAATCGTAAGCGCTCCAACCACCCGCCGGGGCGACGAAAGGCACGCCGTAGACTGATGCCAGCAAGGGCGACAGGAAGGTCTTGCGGGTCGTAAAGATATCCCGGTAGTCCCCCTTCTCGGTCACCAGCAAATTGGTGATCGTCCGCAGGGTCTGTTCCTGCGCCTCACGGGCAACGCGTGAGTTGAATTTCGGGAAAATCATCTCGTCCTTCGCCAGAGTTTCGAATTCGTCGAAACCCAGCATGTCGGTAAAGAATGCCCGAACACCGCTCTGAAGCCTGGGCGAAGCGATCATGCGATCGACCTGACGCGCCAAGCCCTTATCGGTACCGAGATCGCCATGTTCGGCAGCGGCCAGCAACTCAGGGTCTGGGGCCGCGTTCCATAGGAAGAAGCTAAGCTGCGACGCCTTGGAATAGGCATCCATCCGATATTGGCCCGCATTATTCGGGTCGGGCTCGGCGATCTCTTCGCGGAATAGGAATTTAGGCGAGACCAGCATTGTCGAGAGGCTGATGCCCAGACCGGAATAGAAATCCTTAAGACCCACGGCCGCGTCGTTGGCTACCTTGACGCGGGATTGCAACTCGTCGGGTGTCAAAGGACGGCGATACAGCATCTTGCCGGTTTCGCTGAGAAACTGGGTCGCGCAGGCATCGTCAGGTCCACTCGCCTTGACCGGCTTGCATGGGATCAGCGTATCGCGATGCTGCTCGCTGACCACTTGGGCGGCGACATTGCGCGCGATTTTGTCATATTCCTCAAGACCGGATGCGGTGACCGCAACCTGGCTCGCGCCCATCGCCAAAAGCCCGTCACGGCGAATATCCGGTTCGAAGCGACCTCCCACCTTGATCGAGGGACCGAACAGATCGCCGATCACCTGGCGATACTGATCCTGGCTAAGCCGCCGGGTTACCGAATCGCCGCCCGCGGGCTTATCGTCCGCAGCCAGGGAAACGCCCGCGCAAACGACAGCAGCAACGGCAACGGCCGCCAGTGTGTTCTTGATATGCAGCATCGTTAGCGTGCCTTCGAATTAGAATCGGTATCGGTCACCTGGGCCGTCCTGTTCGTTGCAGGTACGGCAAACGCAGGCACGGCTTCGATCAGATATGCGCTCGAAATCTGGCGGTTTTCGCCGGTTTTCGGATCGGGATCGTAGTCGGCATTACGCTTGAGTGCATAATACAGCGCCGGAAGGTTGATCGACCCGGCATATTCCTTGATGTGCCCCTGATCGGCGAAGCCGTAATAGACGGTCGCCCACGGCTGGTACCCGCCGACCACGCCTCTAACCGTTCCGTCCGCGGCAATCGTCAGGCGCAGATGCGTCTTGGCGAACCGGATCTCGGGCTGGAGATAAGGGTCTAGGACCATATTAAAATCGGCAGGGTCGATCGTCACGACATTGCCCTTGAGATGGCCCTTCAGCACGTTATGCGAACGCGGGTCCGGGTCGATCTGATAGGTCATATCCGCCTGAGCCGCAGCCCCGCTCGCGTCGCGCGTGATCCGTTCCAGAGCGCGATCGAAGGTAACGGTGACGTCGCCGTCCTTGCCGAATCCGTCAGGCGCGGTAACGCCGATAATCCATGCAGGCATAACGTCGCGCAGCACATCCCAAAGATTCTCCGGCAGGCTGGGGCGTCCGGGCGGGGGCAGACCGCGATAGGATCGGATGCAGCCCTCTACCTTGTAGAGCCCGTTGTTCACGCCTTGCTCGTGCGTGTCCGGCTCCTCGAATTTGCTGGGCGAATCGGCGCCCTTCCCGTCGAGATTGAAGCCGTAGGAATATTTTCCGCTGACCTCGATCATGCCCGGGTCGGCCATCGTTTCAGGATGGGCATAGACATTGTCCTTGCCGTTGCCCCGCGTAACCACGAGCGGCACCCAAGGCTGCTTAAGGCCGCCCTCGCCGGGGAAATCTTTCAGCGCGGCTTCGATTTCATCGTGGGAGTGACCGGCTTTCGCCAGATCGCGGCGATAAAAATCGATCGCCGACAGATTGAGTCCGTTCGGGCAATCGGTTTTCCCGTCGGAGAAATTGGCATCGTAGAAATAGCTGACGACGAAGCTTTTGGTTTCTGCTGCCGACGCGGCGCCGAATGCCATCATTGGCAACGCGGCAGCCGCTATGGACACCAGCAGGCTGCGGCGCAGCCGGCGAACCGGATGAGATGCGGGTCCGCCCTCGTTCATCAGCAACATTCGATATCCTCCCAAGCCAAACGACCAGCGCACTCGAGCACCTTTTCGGCGCCTCGGTACGCTTCTTATTGATCCCAACTCAGTATCGTACTTATCTCCCGCGGTCTTGTCACGCCAAACGACAGCCAATGTCGATAACACGAGATGTGTCCGGTCAATGTAGCAAGTAATCTATTCAGTTTTTAGAACTGCTCCAGGCAGGAACGGTGATGCTCCGGATGAAGGTGCAATGGGAGATCAGGAAGATGCGTTTCCCGGAGGCTTACGAGAAGTGCCGATTTGGTCAGTTGAGTTAGGCGGAGCCTGCCGAGGCTCTCGGACTGTGCGAACGACAGTTTCTTCTTCGCAGTCGGTTTGAAGCGGAAAGCGCGGCGGGTCAGCTCGAGATTTGGACGTCGATGAGAACGTACTGCGCAAGTGGGCGAAGGGCGTGTTGCTGAAAGCTGGCGTTGGCGCTTTCACGGTCGCACTAAGGGCCAATTGGCCCCGCGATCGATATTGGGACCAGGTCGCTGCTAGCAGCGCGACTTTCACCGGCCTTTCGGTCGACGATTGCGGGGAACTTCCCCGCATCATATTTGCAGTCAGAATTCACTGTAAATCGGGACGGTGGGCGCGTGAGCGTCGATCGCCTCGATCACATTGGATGCAAGTGGAAGGTTTGTTTTTTCTGAAGCCCAAAGTTCCCGAAAGCGCGTCACCGTTTCCGCGGCTGTATTAATGACCAGCTTCTCAGACAGGGCCGCCCTTCCAGCAAGGTGGATCAATTCATCGCGCGACAGTTCGGTCATCTCTTTCGTCCGCGAAAAATTGAGCGCAGCGGTATTATCCGCAAGGTAGGGGATGGTTGATACGAAATCGTAGCCTGGGGAAAGCGCGGGCGTTCGGCCATCCGGGTAAATCAGCGACCAATTCTTGAGGTGCATATCCGCGTTGCCGATCAGAGTGTTGAAAACGAGCCGCCGAATAAACTCCGCCACCCCGGCTGCGCCGGTCTCGATGCTAAGGACGCGGCCGATCGCACGGTAATTTGCTTTCTTATATTTTTGCTCGGGGAAGATCCCGAATAGCTGCGCAAAATCTTCGATCTGGACCAGCCCCTCAGGTTCCCTGTCGAAGCGTCGCACGGCATAGGCTTGACCGCTAAATTCTCCGAGCCCGGCGGGGAGGCCTTCGATCTCGTTTAAATCGACGAGTTGTGTGTCGGGTATCCATCTCAACGCGAGGCCGATCTGTCATACTTTTCGCACGCAATCAGCGACTGAGAGCACAAGTAACCGCATCGGGTTCACCCGCCATCACTCGTAGGAGCACACGCGCCGGGCCAGTCGGCCGTCGGTGACCTTGCTCTTAGACGCGGCTGATCTCCACTGAAAAACCGTACCGGCCAGCGAGTTGCTCCTGACTCAAACTAACGGCTACCGGATAGCGCGAACGTTATCGGGCAACGGCGGCGGGAGAACTCGTCGTGCGCGTGCGAGCTCCTCATCGCTGAACAACGGCGCCAAGTCCGGGTCGCTGTCGATCGCCGTCCCGATCTGCGCGTCGGATACTTGGGCGAGCCCTGCCCAATCCGCCTTGGCTAGATCGATGTCAGCTCGGGTACGTTGCACGATAGCCATCTCATTCCTTTCCGTGAGCAAGCCGCAGGCTTATTATCCTATGCACCAAGCCGCTCTCGGTCCGCCGATCGGTGTAGACGCAAACAAGAATAACATCATTCACTTTCCCGATCGCTTTTATCCGAACTTCACCAAGATCTCGTAGGCCCGTGCTCACGCTTTGCGCTAACCAGGAATGGGATCGTTATTGTGGGACGACGTTATTTCGCAGCCAGAGCGTCAGGTTCTCGAAATCGAAAGCTCCGGTTTCGTAAAGGCCAATGATAAAGGCGTAAGTCGCATCACCGTCCGCCGCGATGCGTCCACCATTGATGGCGAGAAAGGTATAGGTAACGGCAAAAGCTGTGCGCTTGTTGCCGTCAATGAACGGATGGTTTTGTGCCAGGCTTTCCCAGAGAGCCGCCGCCTCCTCGATCAGGTCGGCGTAATACCCGGTCTGGGGTCTAAACAACGCCGCTTCCAAGAGGCCAGGATCCCGGATGCCGGAAGCGCCACCATAGCGCTCGATCTGATCATCATGGATCGAAAGAACCTCGATAACGGTGAGGTAGTCAGTCATTCAGCCAGCTTTTTGTAGAGCGTTCCAAATTTTGCATGGCTCGCCTGATAGGCGGCCATGACATTGGGGCGGGGCGAATTCTGCTTGCGCTTTTCGATCAGGTCGGCCAGTGCCTCATCGACAAGCGCCTGAAGTTGCCTGCCCTCGCTCTGTGCAAGGTTGCGGATGCTGCTCAGAATCTGGGAGTTAACCTGGGTTGCAAATTTTTCGCGGGCTTGGCTCGCCATATCACATCTCCATTCTCTGACTTCCTGTTATCATGACATATCATGATATGTCATGATATGTCATGATAAATTGGTCGGCTGTCCTCTAACCCAATTTGCGCAGTTGGGTTTGGTAACGCCACGACGTGCGATATTGCGCGATTCCACGCAGTCGCTAAGTTCAAGCATGGTCATTCAACACGCTGCGCAGCTCTTTGCCCAGTCAGCCGTTCTGTGAGGCACACAAGGCCGATAGGCCGCTCACGTGAGCGGCATTTCGACGGTTTGCGCGGCATAGCCGCGCTGATCGTCGTCTTTGAACATATTTCGGCATTATTGCCGGTAGGAAACTGGACTGTCGGTCGCGGTTTGACCGGAAGTTTCACCACAAGTCTGGCGAACATCCCGTTTCGGTCCGGCGCCTTCGCAGTCTATGTTTTCTTCGTAATTTCCGGGGTCGTCATCGCGCAAGCGGCCATAAATAAGCCCTGGCCGCTCTCGCTCGTCAGCCGCTACCTGCGCCTGACAATTCCCATGCTGGCAGCGAGCCTGATGGCATGGCTGTTGCTCCGTAACTTTCCATACGCCATGCCGACGATCCGGCAATTCAAGGACAATCACTGGACCAGTGAGGATTATCAAACCGGTCCGGCATCATTTTTGGATGCAATCAGCGAACCTATTTTTCGGGTGTATCGATCCGCAGCCCCCACTCTCAATCCGGTGCTGTGGACGATGCGGATGGAAATGTTCGGGTCGCTCGCAATCTTGTCTTTCTATCGCTTTGTCCCGGCGCGCATGAGACTCGCCGGCGCGATTCTTATCGCCCTCGCCCTCGCCATGTCCGGCCATTGGCGGTATCTCGCCTTCCCGCTCGGCGCCGCCATATTCGAAATCAATGCAAGAAACCCAATCGGATGGCGACCCGCGTTCGGCTTATGGGCTATCTTCCTGGGACTGGGACTGGACGTGGTCGGCGGAATGCCGCAGATGCACGGTTCCGATCTCTCGATGTCGCGATTTTTCGGCGTCCCGGTTGATCTGACATCCCTGATTTACACAGCCGGCGCGGCTCTGACAGTCGTCGGAGTCATGGCAAACACGGATAGCAAACGAATCCTCGAGATGCGCATTCCGCAGTTCTTGGGGCGCATCTCTTATTGTCTTTATTTAACCCATATGCCGCTGCTGTTTACGGCATTTGCCGCGCTCTATCTTGAATTAGGCCATCCGCCGACACCCTTGTGGCTCGTCGGCTGGACATTGTTTTTCGCAGTTGTTGCATTGGCGGTCGCCTGGTGGTTCACCCTATGGATCGATGAACCGATTACGCGACTGGTGAAGGTTCGAAAGCGGCGCGATGCCATAGAAATTGCGCCAACTCTCTAAAGTAGAGAGGAAAATATAAAATCCAGGGAAAATCCAATCGACTTTGTCTTGACGACAATCTGCTCGTTGCCTAATCCAGGCGGATAGCAGACGTTTCGATGGGCGGGAACGATATAATATTTCAATATTTGCAAAAGACAGCGTACTGAATCGAACGATGTTACACTGTCTTCATGCCGCCCGGGGAAACCCCGTCGCATCTATGCAGGTTCCTATATTTGCGATTTGCGCGCCGAGCTTAGCCGGTCATTTGTTTCGGATGCCATGAATTCGAGAATTTACAATAGAGGATGCCCGAAGAACTCATCATCCGCCGTCGATTCGCGGCGATGATGCGTCATACTACTGAACATGTTACCCCAGTCCGGCAGCCGAATACTGCCGCTGCGGGCCGTAACATGCGATCGATTTCACCGGAAATTGTCATTGGCGTCACCAAACTAATCGATTTCTGCATTGTCCCGCTCGCCGCTTACGGCGCTTTTGCCTTTTATATTGTCGGCTATCTCGGCAACAAGGATCCTTACGACAGCTACGCGCTGGCCTCTCTGATTGCAGCGGCAGTTTTTGTCACCGGGCTTAATCGCATACAGGCCTATGACTTCCGCCGGCTCTCTTCCTTGCGATGGCAGGCAACGCGCGGCTTGCTCGTCTGGGCTGCTGCGGCATCGCTTTTGCTCGGTGTCGCCTTCTTTACCAAGATATCGAGCGATTATTCGCGTGGTTGGGCGATTGCCTGGTGGGGCAGCACCTATGGGCTTTTCCTCCTGGATCGAACAATGCTGTGGTACACGATCCGACGTTGGGCACGCTCGGGGAGCCTCGTACGCAATATCGTGATTGTCGGGAACGGTGAGGCAGCGCGCAGGCTTATTGCGAAATTGCTGCTTCTTCCCCCTACCCAAATTGCCATCCTGGGCGTGTTCGACCACCGGGAGGACCGTGGGCCGTCCAATGTCGAAGGCATAACGCTTATGGGGGGCATTGATGACCTTCTGATCTACTCGCGTGAAGTGTCGATCGATGAAGTCATCGTCGCCCTACCTCTGACGACGACCGAAGAGGCCATCAAATCGCTATTCAGCCGATTGGGCCAGATGCCGGTCGACCTCAGGCTGAGCATGGAGCCACTAACCGACGCATTCCCGATCCGCGGCATTTCCTTCCATGGAGAAACGCCGGTCATAGAAGTGGTCGATCGGCCGTTGCGCCATTGGAACGCTTTGACGAAGTGGATCGAGGACAAGGTGCTCGGCAGCATCCTGCTCATTCTATCAGCTCCCATCATGGCTGTTATTGCACTCTTGATTAAGCTCGATAGCCGGGGCCCGGTGTTCTTCACCCAGGATCGCTTTGGCTTCAACAGCCAGGTCATCCGCGTCCTGAAATTCAGAACGATGCATGTCAATCAGAGTGATGTTTCGGGGGCGACGCGCACAGTTCGCAACGATCCGCGCTTGACCAGAATCGGCCGTGTGCTGCGCAGCTTCAGCCTGGATGAATTGCCCCAGCTCATGAATGTCGTTGCCGGGCAAATGTCCCTCGTCGGTCCTCGCCCCCATGCGATCACCATGCGGGCGGGCAGCCAGCTCTACCACGAAGCGGTCCACCAATATCTCGACCGTCACCGCGTAAAGCCGGGAATAACGGGTTGGTCCCAGGTCAACGGGCTGAGAGGCGAGATCGACACGATCGAAAAGGCGCAGGCCCGCGTTCGCTACGACTTGCAATATATCGAAAATTGGTCGATTTGGCTGGACTTGAAGATTTTGCTGATGAGCTTCCGGGTTATAGTCTCCCGAGAAAATGCATACTGAATATAACCTCGAACGCTGGTTGAACTTCGCCTACGGCCGACCGGTTCGAGTTGCGCCTCGACACACGGAAGGAACGGCATGAGCGGGATTCCAAAGCGAATTCTCGTCACCGGGGGCGCGGGCTTTCTCGGGTCCCATCTGTGTGAACGCCTTCTGGCGGACGGAAACGATGTGTTGTGCGCCGATAATTACTTTACCGGCCGCCGCGACAACCTGGCTGCTCTCCTGCCGAACGCCAGATTTGAAGCTTTGCGTCACGACATATGTTTTCCGCTCTATGTTGAAGTCGACGAAATATACAATCTCGCGTGTCCCGCCTCGCCGATTCACTACCAATTCGACCCTGTGCAGACGACCAAGACCAGCGTTTCGGGCGCGATCAATATGCTTGGGCTGGCCAAGCGCCTGAAAGCCAAGATATTCCAGGCCTCGACCTCGGAAGTTTATGGCGACCCGACAGTCCATCCCCAAAGCGAAGACTACAAGGGCAACGTCAGCACAACAGGACCCCGCGCCTGTTATGATGAGGGCAAGCGCTGCGCCGAGACGCTGTTCTTCGATTACTATCGCCAGCACAAGCTTCGCATCCGTGTCGCACGAATTTTCAACACTTACGGCCCGCGCATGCACCCGAACGACGGGCGGGTCGTTTCAAATTTCATCGTGCAGGCTTTGCGCGGCGAACAAATTACGATCTACGGCGACGGCAGCCAGACACGCGCTTTTTGCTATGTCGACGACATGATTGAAGGCTTTGTTCGCCTGATGGCCGCGCCGGACGAGACGACAGGCCCGATCAATCTTGGCAATCCCGTCGAAACCACGGTCGGCGAACTTGCCCGCAAAATCGTCGAAATGACGCAGTCGCGCTCAGAAATCGTCCATCGCCCCCTACCCACGGATGATCCTCTGCAACGCTGTCCGGATATAGAACGCGCCCGATCCGACCTCGGCTGGGAACCGAAAGTGCCGCTGGAAACAGGTCTGGCGCGCACGATCGATTATTTCGATCGGCTTCTAACATCGACCAGCGGGAGCGTCGCGCAGTAGGCGTCGCGCGCGCAGCGAACAAAAACATGAATTTGGAATTTATTCGCGGCGTGGGCGCAACGAACTGGCTTTACCGGACACTCATTCGTCAGATCGCAAAAAGAGTGTTGAGGCGCGGCATTTCCATTCGCTTGCCCACCGGCTTGAGAATGAAGATTCCGATGCGCTCCCCCCATGGGACCGAAGTCTTCATCACGCGCGCCAACACAGATTGGGGGGCCGAGGCATTGTTTTGCAGATTTGCCGACGCCGATCGGGACTTTTGCGATATCGGTTCAAATATCGGGTATTACAGCCTCTATTTGTCCCCGTGCGTGCGAAAGATCTTCGCGTTCGAGCCGGATAGTCGCAACTTCACAGGCCTCAGGGAAAATCTTGCCGCTGCAGACAATATCGAGCATATCCCACTCGCGATATCCAATCGCAGCGGGATCGTACATCTGGATGTTTCGCATGATGCGGCGGTCAGCAGAATCCGCGAGGGACCGAGTGCCGGTAGCGTCGCCGTCGAAGCCGTGACACTCGATCAGTTTCTACTTCACCGTCCCGATGCTCGCGTCAGCCTCATCAAGATTGACATCGAAGGGCACGATGTTGCGGCGCTCGAAGGTGCCCGCCAAACTGTAGCCCACCACCAGCCCCTGATCCTGATCGAATTCGGCCAAGGCGATCCGGCTGCCGAATTCAATAACCCGGCGCGTCTGATCAGCTTCTGCGACGTCGTCGGATATAGCGTTTTTGCCTACACCCACATCAAGCCTGGACGATACCAAGACCGACTTGTCCAATTGGCGAGCACTGATTTTTCAACAACGAAGCTCAAAATGCTTTTTCTGGTTCCAGAACATTTATTGAATAGCTTCAAGCAAATAGTAACCCACCAAGATGGTTGAGGACATGAAGCGCTGGCGCAGCCAACCCATAAGATCTTTTTTCTTGGTTGGTCTTGTGGGTGATATGGATATTGTCGCCTCTTTAACATCTTCCCCCGGCTGAAG
>PLTD01000208.1 GCA_003165335.1 Rhodospirillales bacterium
GTTGGGGGTAACCCCGTGCCGGTTCAATTCCGGCCGCCCGCACCAAGATTACCGTCCCGCGTCAGATGCCTTCTGTGCAATAATGGGGCGGAATAAAGGGAAACACGCCATGCCTCGGCGAATTGTCACAATTAAAAATGTCGCCGGATTCCAGAGTCGCGGTGCTGAGCGAGATACTCAGCTCGCTAAGCATACGATGATGTTTGGTGCAAACGGATAACGGGATCGCGGACTGGCAATAAAAGCCATACCTTATCGAGCCTGCCTTCAGGAGTGACTCGTCTCAATGAGAGATATTTTCGTTAGTCACGCGGTAGCCGACCAGCCGCTCGCAAAATTGCTCGTCGATTTTCTTAAGGAAGCCATCGGCGTTCCAAGTTCGGCCATCTTCTGCTCTAGCGTGAAAGGCCACCACATTCCTTTCGGCGAGGACTTCAACGACTACATCAAGCAGCAAATTCAAAAGCCGAGGTTGGTCATTCTCGTGATGACGCCCGCCTACATGGAAAGCTCATTCTGCCTAATGGAGCTTGGAGCAGCATGGGCGCCGGCCACTCACCGAGGACTTGTGCGACTACGAGCCTGATACGTGCGACGAGTGGCTCGAATGTGAGTCATGGGATGAATGCGAAGAGTGGCCAGTGTCTTCTTGCGCCACCTGCACGCCCGCTGCGCCCGCCCGCGACAGGACGAAGCCCTCGTTGGCCGACGCCGGGTTGACTCCGACCGACGCCGTTACGTCACCGGTGGTGCTGGCATCGCTCGGAGCGCTGCTCAGAAGGGCGCCGATTGATGCCGCGAGCGGCAGGAGAAATTTTCGATTGTTCACTGTCATCTCCCCGAGGGAAGCATTTAACGGTTTCTTAACAGCTTAACGGATGCGGCTCAATGCCGTTGGCGATCGTACGTTGGGAATTCTGCGCGGCAAAGCGCGCTTGGAACATGCGCCGCGTGATGACTGAAAGGTTTTATTTCAAGTTCTTATCAGGCCGAGATACGACTAAAGTATTCGGGCGAGCAGTTTAACCGCGACCACATCATGTTTCCGCGTCGTCGCAGCGCGTTCTTTGTAGTTTATCAGCGCGAAGCCCGAAGCTAACCGTTGACGCATCTCTCCCGGTTTCGGCAACGACAGCCAATTGTTGCCCTGAAGCCCGAAGGTTTCATAGATCAAATAACCGTTGGGCCGCACAACACGATGAATGCTGGCGATGATCGTTGCGGAAACGTAGTGGACAACGATCACGAGATCGAACGAGGCGTCGGCAAACGGCAATTCGCGTTCGGCGTCAGCCACAACACAGTGTAACGAGTCGAGCCCTCGATGCCGGGCGCTCTTGCTGACGGCGCGCACCCGATCTTGATCGTTATCCGCGCAAACGACCTCGTGTCCCTTCTGACATAGCCAAAGTCCGTTGCGCCCGAAGCCGCACGGAACGTCCAGGACCCTCACCGGTCCCGCAAAGTTTATTCGATTCAGGCAGTCAGCCACATAGCGCGAGAAGGCGTCATCGATTTGAGCGGCATCGGCCAATGTTGTTCTCGTCCGTGTAGCGCCAAAGCGTCCGTGTCACATGCACGCAATCGGGTCCGGCTCGGCGTTCGCGCGGCTCGCATTGCGTTCAGATTTCATCGAAATCCTCCAGATCGACCGCTTCAGGTACGCGCCGGGCAATGAAAAGACCCACGATGTTCGCGGTTGGAAACACCTGCCGCAGCTTGTTGCGGACCGCCACGAAATGGCTTCCGGTTGTGAGCACATCATCGACCACGGCAATGGTTTCCTGCGGCGGCGGTGCGACCAGCGCCTGATCGACGACATAACGCGCTTCAAGCTCGGCCGGTGTCGGGCGTTCCTCCCGATCATGCACGGCGTCCGAACTGGCCGGTTGGATGACAAGTTCACGAATGTCGATCGGTTGCCCAGGCCAGATGCCGCGCAACATCTGCACAAGACGATCGTCATAAAGCGGATCGCTCTTCGCCTTCGAAGGCGGGATCGGTACGAAGGTCAGCTTCTGGCGTGCGTTATCTTTGAGAGACGCCCGGAGGGCTGCCGCTGCTCTTTGAATCGCCACTGCCTTGTAGGGCCATTCCGGTTTACCCCGGCGGTCCATTTTCTTTTTGAAATTCAGGATCAGATTGTTGGTCACGCTGAAGGCGTAACCTTTCCGCGCCGTGTATTCCCCTAGGAAATAACAAACGTCCTCGGCCGCCAGATAGTGATGATCCGGCCGTGCCAGCTCATCGATCTTAGTGAGTCTTTGCGGAAAGGTGCTGCTGGATGTCATCGTAATCGACCACGCGGATTGCGCCTTGATCCGCGAAGCGCTGCGGCCAGGTGAGTTTCTTGTTCCGGAAACAGCTATCGAGAATGAAAAGCTTGCGTCCCTGATTGAGGGCCGCGCGCGCCTGGATCAGCGTTCCGGAGGTTTCGCCGGCCTCGACAATGATGGTGGCTTCGGTGAGCGCCGACATCGTGACGTTCCGCTCGGGAAAGAAGAAGCGGTTGATCCGGAAATCCTGCGCGTCATAGCGGCAGACCGGAACCTGACTGATGACAAGGAAATCCCGCGCGATGCGGCGCTGAAGTTCGCTGTTGTCGCGCGGATAGGCGTGCGACAGCGGCGTGCCGATCACGGCGATCGTCCGACCGTCCGCCTCGATCGCCGTCTCATGGGCAACTTTATCGATTCCGGCGGCTAACCCGGACACAATGGTGAAGTCATCTTTGACAAGCGCACGCACCAGCTTGCGCGCACGGGCAATCCCCTCAGGTGAGGGCTTGCGCGTGCCCACGATCGCGACGGAACGTGAGTCAACCAAATCCCACCAACCCTGATAGTAGATGAGTTCCACCGGGTGCGCGGCATCGCGGAGCTTCTCAGGATAATCGCCGGCGCCATGCACACGAACGCCAAACCGGCCGATCTCCGCTTCGTGGAATTTCCGCTGCACGGACTCTGCGTATTCCTTCGCCTTGCCCTCGGGCACGAAGTCGGACGGCACAGCGCCGGGCTGCGCCGCGAATTTTTCCGACAGCGTTTTGAAACTCGCCTTCGGTTCATCCCAAAGCGCCTCATACGCGCCGAGTTCGCGCAAAGGCGAAACCGCCCGCGCTGCGAAGTCTGTGGGTTCCAATGTTAGTTGCGCCGCCATCGACACCTTCCTCTCAGCTCCGTCTCTGTCCGCATAGGCTCTTTTGGATTGCATCGTCATTCTTAGTTACGAACAAAAGAAGAACTATCATTTCTGCCACTGATTCGCCAGTACGTCCAGCACCGTCCGCCAAGTCATCGACCGACCGGCGCCTTCGAACGCCGGGGCTTCGGTTCAGAGATTGTCTCAAAGCTGAGATAGACTCCACCATAACCGATCTTACGCCGAACCCGGCCATTAACCGCAACGACCCGGCCAGTTGGCACCTGGGTTGTCCGGCCGGCATTGTAATCCTGCTGAAGGCGGGTCGGACCCGTCTCGATGCCGACCCGGTTCAGCGCTTCGGTTAACGTTGCAAGCCCTTTGGGTGGCAGCAACATATCGTCGAACCTTGATTTCATGGCGCGGGTATAGAGGCCATAGCCCACTTTGAGCAGCTGCCCCTTGGTTACGAGACCTCTCAGGACGCGGCCCACCTGGTCGTAGCCGCCGAGATCATCGAAATCAGCACGCAGGAACACGTCGCCCCGCTTGCGCTCAATTCGTTTCAGCAATCTGGCTTCCAGCGTGTCGGGTTTCATGATCGATCCACCCTTGTCATAATACGACATTGAATAAGAAAAATCAGCTTAAAAACAATATCCTATATAGATCAATGCTATGATGTTTATAGCTGCCGCCAGGATCGAGGTTCGCCCGTGCCGACTCGCGCATCCAGGACTTCCAAAAGCCTTGCCCGCTATACCCCAAATTGTCTTGGACCTCGCACGCACTGCACGAAGTGATTTGCTCTGACCTCCTCATGATAGCGTCGAAGAAACGAGAAGCCGGCCAACGTGCGGGTGAACCCGATGCCCTCGGCAGCGAGGTAACGGGCAATAGCATTTTGGGACCAGTCGTCTTCCCGAAATCTGCCCGTCCGGTAGAAATCGGCGAAATCTTCCAAACCGTCCAAATGCCAGGCTCCGTTCGAACACAAAAGGAGCCATACCGGACCTCGCTCGTGATCTTGAAGCAGAGCAGCTTTTTGTTCCGCTTCGACCGTGCGTTGAATGAAGCTCCATCGGCTCTTGAGTTCCTGCCCGGAGAGCGCGGCACCCGACCATGCACGGTCGACCACGAGACGGGCATGTGCGGGAAAATCGGCCGCGATACGCTCGAAGCGCTCCCACGATGCGTCGTCATCTTGCCATTGTGGAGCGACCGTCTTGAAATCAATCCACACCGGCCCTTCCTTGGTCTCAACAAGGAAGTCTATGGACTTTGCGGTTCCTGCAAGCCGGGCCTCGTACCGCAGCCGATCCTCATCGCCAATATGCTTCAGGATCGTGTGCGCTCCGGCGAGTTCATTGCCATCATGAATTACCGGCAGGAACGCCCCGCCCGCTTCCCAGCGCCCGACGGCGGCCTCAAATCTTCCGGTGAGCATGTGAGCATCGGGAAAACGTGGATCGGCGATCAACTCAGGTAAGAGTTGTCGCCGGACCTCCAAAATCCATTGTTCTTTGCTCGCCTGCCAATCGATCAAGCATACCTCCCGATACGCTGCCGCCCGGCGTCACGACGAGCCTCGGCGCGGTATCAGTCTACGGCTACATCACCGGATGGGGCTTGATGATTCGGTCCAATTCAGATAGAAACTTATTCTACAATATTTTTGGGTATTTCGGAACTTAAGGGCGGGGAATCTGAGCGGGTTGGCGAGATTGGGCTGAAATGGTCTGTTTTACACATTTTCTTACACATACGCATTTTTTATGCAGATTTATTTATATATATCAATGAGTTACAGGTAGACGCACACGACTTAAAATCGTGAGCCCACAAGGCGTGCCGGTTCGAGTCCGGCAGGGGGCACCAAATTTCAGACGCGCGAATGCGACGGCCCGTGCCTTCCCGCCTCAAGGGAGGCACTCGGCCTGTGCCGCAGCCGGCTAAACAAGGCTAAACTCATTCGCGTATAAGGTCAGACTCATCTTTTGAGGATCAACACAATTAACATCTTCCCCCGGCTGAAGCCGGAGGATTTTCGGGAGGTTTGAGGCTCCGTTCAGTTCGCACTCCGGAGAGCTTATGCTCTTCCTTGTTGATGCGCATAGACGCCGTGTTCCGGCGCAGAATATTGACCGCAGCATTTGTATCGGCGTGGATATGGA
>PLTD01000191.1 GCA_003165335.1 Rhodospirillales bacterium
CCGGACATATCCTGTGCTACCGACACACACTGTTGAATAAGAGAGCTTTCTTGCCCTTGACGCCTCATCGTCCTCGCTGGAGGATGCGACCCAACTCCTGAGAGGAAAAACCAGCATTGCCAAAGGAAAGCGTCATGAAAGCAGCACTCCAGGCCTATCTGGACTGTTACAACGCTTCGGATCTTGACGGCGTGATGTCGCTCTTCGCCGAAAATGCGACGTTTGAGGACCCAGTCGGCACACCCATTTTGCAAGGCGTAGCGGCGATTCGCAACTTCTTCATCAACGCCATGGAAACTCCAGCAACATTGTCCCTCTCTGCCCCAATTCGCGGCTCGCACGGGAATGCGGCCGCAATGGCTTTTGAGGCGAACGCTGGTCAGGTTACGGTTCGTGCGATCGAAGTTATGACTTTCGACGACAACGGAAAGATCACTGACCTAAAGGCATACATCGGCCCCAGCGATCTTATCCGAGCTTAGCTTCCGGTGAGTGGAACCACGATGGTCGTTCGGACGCTAGTCGATGGTCTGTCCTTTCCTGAAAGCCCCCGCTGGTGGAAAGGGACGCTTTGGTTCTCGGACATTCATGCACACCGAGTCTATCGGCTTGGACCGGATGGATCGTTGGAAGTCATGGCGCAGCTCGACGATCGCGCATCCGGATTGGGCTTCCTACCCGATGGCACCCCAATCGTGGTGTCAATGCTCGATCGGCGTCTTATCGCCTTGGAAAACGACGGCACCCAGCGTCCCCATGCCGATCTGGCACATCTCAGCAGACAATTCATCAATGATATGGTCGTCGACAGGCAGGGTAACGCCTATGTCGGGAGCCGAAACGGCGGGACCGCAGCCTCAAAAAGCGACAGCGTCCTCCTCGTGCGGCCGGATGGCAGCGCCAACACTCTTCTCAACGACATGATAAGCCCGAACGGTGCCATAATAACGCCTGATGGGCGGAGACTCATCATTGCTGAAACAGCGGTCGGTCGTCTCACCCGCTTCGATATCGGAAGAGATGGTCTACTCCACAATCGCCAAACAATGGCGGAACTACGCGGCCATCATATTGACGGCATTTGCCGTGATGTCTCGGGAGGGATCTGGGCCGGCGGAGGAACCGGGGGTTTGTTGCGGATCGCGTCAGATGGAACGTTAGAAGATGTAATAAATTTCCCTGGCCGCATGGTTCTGGCTTGTTCGCTTGGAGGGCCTGACGGGAAGACTCTTTTCCTTGCCACCACGAGCCTGAAGTTGCTCGAAAATCTGGATTATATCGGCTTTGATCGCACGCTTGATCGCACAGTCAATTCGATCGGCCGGATCGAAGAGATGGCGGTCGATATTCCAGGGGGCGAATAAACTTAAGCACCGATACGCTCTCGTGTCCTCGGCATATCCCCTGCACCGTAGCGTCCTTCAGCCCGTTTTAATATTTCCGCCGTCTTGCTGCGCGGATTGTAGAACTGGCTGGCCCAGAGCTTTACCTTGTGAAACGGTCCGTCTTCTGGAATCCGCATGATGGCAGTGGCCGGCTTTTTGTACGTCCATATTTCGAAATCCTGGGCAAAAGCCTGGCGGCTCGCCTCCTGATAGGCCCGGCCCGCGGCGATATCCTGTTCGGTTGGTGTGGCGCCGGGTGCCTTTACCATAAGCCCGTGCCAAACTTTTGTGACACCGTCCTCGACCGGTGTATGCGCAATGATCATGTGGGAGTCCATTAACCCGGTCATTGTCGACTGCATCACGCCGTGGCCAAGATACCAGCTGTCGGTTTCCAGCAACCCATTGGCATCGACCAAAGTACGGCTGCGACCACCTTGCCGCTGAATACAGACATGGCCCCTGATTTCGTCCTCGAAATATTCGACAGGGGCGGCATGAACCGGCCCAAGATGCGCCATGTCGGCTAAGTTATAGAGGATCTCGATCGGATGCGACGCCAACTCGCCCATATGATCGAACCGCCACCGAACCCAGGCTGGGTCGTCCCACTGCGCAAAAGCCGGCAGGTCAAAATCGGGTTCCAGTCCTTCCGGGTCGTGCCACATAAAGATCGCGCCGGCCCGTTCAACGGCCGTATAGGATTTGACCTTCGCCGCCTCGGGAATGCGCTTGGCGTAGGGAATATCGTCGCACTTGCCGTCGTCGCCGAAGCTCCAGCCGTGATAGGGGCAGCGGATCGAATCGCCATGTATCTGCGTGCCGTCTCGAACGATGTAGGAGGTCGTGTTCTTGCACAGATGCGTGCCCATATGCGGGCAGTAGGCGTCGAGCATGACGATCTTGCCGCTCTCGCCGCGATAGATCACGAAATCATTCGCGAAAAACCGCACGCCGATCGGGCCGCCATCCAACTCGCTTGCCTCCGCGACCATGAACCAGCTGCGCGGAAAGCTATATTCTCCCAAGCCGTACTCAGCAGTCGTGCCCATATGAATGTCCCCTTGTGGCCAGTTCGGCCTATCCGAAATAGGCTTGGCCGCCATCAAGCGGCATCGTCAACGCGGTGATGTAACCAGAATCTGGCCCGACCAAAAAGACGACTGCGCGCCCGATATCCAATTCAGGATCACCGATACGTCCCATGGGAATTGAATTTAGAAATGCGTTGGACCCTTCTGGATCACCTTCTATCCAGGCTTCCAGCGCAGGCGTCATCGCAATCGGAGCGATGGTATTTACCCGTATGCCGTCTGATGCCCATTCGTGTGCCGCGGCTCTGCTCAATGAGCGAATTGCCTGTTTTGCCGCAGCGTAAACGCCGTAGCCTCTGGCATCCCATCTCACAGCGCCGGAAGTCGCCAGATTGATAATGCTGCCGCCACCCCGGGCTTTTAGGTGCGGTCTGACGGCTTTCATAAAGCGAAATGTTGCGAAAGGGCCCGAATCGAACACATCTAAATACTGGCGATCGTCTAGATTATCGAGCAGATCATTGTGAACGATCTGGGCATTGTTCACCAGGATATCGACGCCGCCAAAGACCGAGATGGTCTTACTCACGGCCCTATTGATGTCGGCCGGCCGACAGACATCGCACAAGACCGGAAGGCTACGTCCACCGAACTCACCGATTCTCTCGCAAGTCGCGACAACCTTCGATTTTGTTCGTCCGGCGGCAACAATTGCAGCACCCTCTCTAGCCAACGCAAGTGCGATTCCTTCGCCGACACCCTGTCCAGCCCCGGTGACGATCGCTACTTTCCCATCCAGCGAGCCCATTGCTAACGTCCTATATGCACCTAGAGTCGTGGCATCACGCTGTCAAACGTTGTAACTTTTCTATGGCATCCGCGAAGCCGGCCGCCTCAAGGCAGCTTATCAACCCGCGCCCCTGGGCTTCAGCCACCACTTCCAACATATCGAGATCCGCTCGGTTGGCGGTTTCCCTCCGGGATGCATTAATTTCGCTCAGCCGTTTCAGATGCCGGCGAGCTTCGTCGGACAGAGGGTGGTTTTGCGTTAGGAAATATTTGGTCACCCAGGCCTCAAGATCGAACAGATCGACGTGACGTTGGCTCTCGCCGGCTACCGCAACAGCTCGAACCGGCACGGATTTAGAGAAGCCGAACAATTCCATGGGGCTGCGCTGTTCGATGCAGCCGAGCATGCCGCGATGAGCCTTATAACCGAGCACTTCTTGTACACGCGGTGGCAGGTCACGCGCCAAGCCCGGAGGAATCAGCAGATGGTAGGCTTCGTGAGGGCGCAGCCAGCCGCAATTGAATGCGATTTCTGCGCCAAGTCGCGGTATAGCGGTACTGTTCAACCCGGCGCCATGCCAAGTCGAACCCAGCCAAATCGCAACCGATCCAGTGGGCATCTCGACATCAACGACCTCGTCATCATCGGTCGGCAATCGCCCCTCAGGCCATTTGTGGCTGCCCGGGACCATTCGCGTGGCACCATTCTCAGACGTGAAGTCGGTGACTGCGAACATGAAATTGACCATCGATTCCGGTCCGCCACGTGGGATGAATGGAGAATAAAGCACGTCGTCATGATGTAGCGGTTGGGGACGCCTGCCAGGCTGTAGAATAAAGCCGCCCGATGCGTTCAACAGCAGATCTGCGCCTAGATATTCCTCCGACAAGTCGACCAGGAAAGGATCGTTGAGCAATTCGACCATTCCCGACGACTTTGCGACGAATCCTTCGACCTTTATCAAGGCGCCGCCGAAAAACTCCAACTCCAGAGGCTGCATGCCCCGAGAGTAGCGCCTCATATCCTTAGCAATGCCGTCCATCGTTTCGCTGTCGGCAATGCCTGAAACGACGGCGAAACCCCATTCATCGATATAGGCTTTAACCTCAGCGACAGGGGCACCCTTTTCGAAATAGTGCAGTTTCATCGAGGCCTACTCTGTTCGATCCGGCGATATGCGCGCGTGGGAGCCGGCATCCTGTCCATGAGCCCGCAGTGTAATTTTTATTGCTAACTATGTTCAGGGCATGGCGATCCGGTCAACCACTTAGGGCTTTTCAGTGTAATAGGGGCATAACCCCGGGGT
>PLTD01000012.1 GCA_003165335.1 Rhodospirillales bacterium
GACCGAAGAGCCGTTTTTTGCGTGACTTGTTTGAACGGGTTCACGCCAGGGATTCGTAATGTGCAGGAGGAGACACAAATGAAAATTGTCAGGACCTGGAGAAGTCTATTGGGGGCAGGATTGCTGTTCCTGTGTTTTGCGGCTCTGCCCGCTATTGCCCAAGATGCTACTCCGCCGGCGTCCACGCCGGCAGCTGCGGCTCCGGCTGCACCGGCCGCTCCGGCAGCGGCGGCACCTGCGGCCGACGCCGCCGCTGCTGCACCTGCAGCCGCCCCGGCCGCTCCGCCCAAACTCGACAGCGGCGACACGGCGTGGATGCTGACCTCCGTCGCGCTCGTCCTCATGATGACGATTCCGGGCCTTGCGCTGTTCTACGGCGGTATGGTTCGCAAGAAGAACGTGCTGGCCACGCTGATGCAAAGCTTTGCCATCACCTGCCTGGTGACGGTTCTGTGGACCGTTATCAGCTACAGCCTGGCCTTCCGGCCCGGCAGCCCCTATCTGGGCGGCCTGGACCGGCTGTTCCTGAAGGGTATGGAAATCGACTCGATCAGCGATCTCGCCAAGACGATCCCTGAATCGGTCTATATGTGCTTCCAGATGACCTTCGCCATCATCACCCCGGCGCTGATCTGCGGCTCGTTCGCCGATCGTATGAAGTTCTCGGCCATGATGTGGTTCATCGGGCTTTGGAGCATCATCGTTTACGCTCCGATCGCTCACTGGGTCTGGGGTCCGGACGGCTTCCTCGGCGCGGCAGGCGTGCTCGACTATGCCGGCGGCACCGTCGTTCACATCAACGCCGGCGTCTGCGGCCTGATCACCGCTCTGGTGCTCGGCAAGCGCAAGGGCTACCCGACCGAGCCGATGCCCCCGCACAACCTCGTGCTGACGGTTATCGGCGCCTCCCTGCTCTGGGTGGGCTGGTTCGGCTTCAACGCCGGTTCGGCGGTGACCTCGGGCAACAATGCGGGTATGGCCATGGCCGTCACCCAGATTGCCACCGCCGCCGCCGGTTTGGGCTGGATGTTCGTCGAGTGGGTCTTCAAGGGCAAGCCGTCGGTTCTGGGCATCTGCTCGGGCGCCGTCGCCGGTCTCGTGGCGATCACCCCGGCTTCGGGCTTCGTGGAACCGGGCGGCGCGCTCGTGATCGGCTTCGTCGCCGGCGCGATCTGCTTCTGGTCGGCCACCAGCCTCAAGCACATGATGGGCTATGACGACAGCCTGGATGCCTTCGGCGTCCATGCCGTCGGCGGAATCGTCGGCGCCATCCTGACCGGTGTCTTCGCAAGAGCATCGGTCATCGCAGGCGCTTCGACAAACGTCGACATGACCAAAGGCGGACTAATCGACGGACATCCAGAGCAGATCCTGACGCAACTCTACGGTATCGGGGTCGTCATCGCCTTCGACGCCGTCGTCAGCTTCATCCTCCTCAAGCTCGTCGATTGGACAATCGGCCTGCGCGTCGACGAAGAAGCCGAAATCGAAGGGCTCGACCTCGCCCTCCATGGCGAAGTCGTCCCCTAACTCGGTAAACCCGCTTTCAAAGCGGTCCGGAACAGGGGAGGGTGAGCGTGAATCTCCCTCCCCAGCCGGATGGTCTAAAGTGCTAACTCGGTCGCGGCGTAGATATTCAGATTGCGCCACATGCGGCCTCGGATCGGGAGTAATGAAATGAGAAAAACGGATATTCGCAAAAGCGCGACAGTCAGCGCGCTACTGCTTTCTTCGCTGTTGGGGGCTTCGTCCCTGCTGGCGGTAACGGTCGGCGCCCCTGCCTACGCGGCCGATGCCACGGTTCCTCACAGCTACCTAGTGTTCTTCGATTTCAATAGATCCGACCTGACGCCTGCTGCGGTGAAGATTGTCGATCAGGCCGCTGCTGATGCCGCCGCCGGAAAGGCGACGACACTTCAAGTGACGGGCTATACTGATACCGTCGGCTCTGACGCTTACAATCTTCGACTGTCAAAGCGTCGCGCAATGTCGGTACAAGCCGAGCTTGCCAAGCAGGGTATCCCCGCTGATTCGGTTGCGATTTTTGCAAAGGGTAAGCACGATCTCCTGGTTCCCACCGCCGATGGCGTCAAGGAACCGCAAAATCGTCGCGTTTCGATCGTTTATGATACGGCCGCTCCTGCAGCTGCGGCTGAGGCTCCTGCCGCTGCCGCTGCGGCAGCCGATACCGGACCTCCCGGGTTTGCGATTTGGGCCCAGCTCGAAGCCGGCATAACCGCCAACCCCAACCAGCCCTATGGTGGTCTGAACTATGGTCACCTGTTTACCGACAAGGCCAACCAGCCGGTTCTGAATCAGCTGCTGGTCACGGCGGAGCAGCCGCTTGATCCGAAAGCGACCGACTATGCCTTCGGATATAGGTTGCAAGGGATGTTCGGTACCGACGCGCGCTACACGCACTTCGTTGACGAACTCGATCTCAATATCAAAGACCGTACCCAGGTCGACATTGTCGAAGCATGGGTAACGGCACACACTCCGTGGCTGTTCGACGGCGGTGTCGATATTAAGGCCGGCCAGTTCGTGACTTATCTGGGCGCAGAGACGATCGATCCCAGCGGCAACTACCTCTATTCGAAGAGCTATATCTTCAACTTCGGTATCCCGCTGAAGCATACCGGCATAATGACTATCAGCCATGTTAACGACACCCTCGATGTCTATCTCGGCGCCGACACCGGGGTGAACACGTCAGTCGGATCGGACTCGGGCGACAATAACTCGGCGTTCGCGTTCCAAGGCGGCTTCGGCCTCAACAACTTGCTGGATGGCAAGCTGACGGTCTTGGCGCTCACCCACATCGGTCCGGAGAATCCCAATACGGCCTTCTTCAAGGCCGCGAACCCTTCGGTTCATCCTAACTCCGACCTTCGCTATCTGAATGATATCTTGTTCACGTATAAAGCTTCGGACGCTTTGACCCTGATGTCCGAGTTTAACTTCATCAGGGACGATGGTTTCCACGCCATCGGCTATGGCGCGGCCGAGTACTTCACCTACACGGTGAGCGATACGGTAGCGGTTGTCGGCCGCGGCGAAATTTGGCGTGACAACAACAACTTCTTCGTTGCCGGCTTCCCTGGAAATACAGACTACGTCAATCTCGAGCGGGGCTTCCCTCTAACAAGGGCTCTCGCGACCGCACCGGGCCCGACAACGTACAGCGAGGTGACCCTTGGGCTTAATATCAAGCCGCCGATGCCCGATCCAATCCAGGGGCTGACCATTCGTCCTGAAATTCGTTACGATTACTCGCTTAACGGGACGAAGCCTTTCAACAACGGAACCGACGATGGACAATTCACCTTCGGGCTGGATTTTATCCTGAAAATTTAG